>JAATFR010000321.1 GCA_015655095.1 Hyphomicrobiales bacterium
CACGTCCGCGCCCACTCGCTCCGCATTGCAACGGGCGGCCCGGTGTTCGATGTCAACCTGTCCGATCGCAAGGCCGGCAGTGTGCGGGAGATCGTCAACCTGCGCCTGCCTGTGTTTGGCCATCACAATGTCATGAACAGCCTTGCCGCCATCGGCGTCGCGGTCAACATGGGTGTCGCTGATGAGGATATCCGCAAGTCGCTGGATGGTTTCGCGGGCGTGAAACGCCGGTTCACCCATACCGGCACCTGGAACGATGTCCGCATCTATGATGATTACGGTCATCACCCGGTCGAGATTGCCGCCGTGCTTCAGGCTGCGCGCTCGGCCACGGAAAAGCGCGTCATCGCTGTCATGCAGCCCCATCGCTATACGCGCCTTGCAAGCCTCTTCGATGATTTCTGCGCCTGCTTCAACGATGCCGACGTGGTGGTGATCACCGATGTCTATGCGGCGGGCGAGCAGCCCATAGAGGGCATGGACCGCGACGGGCTGGTCGCGGGCCTGCGCGATCGCGGCCACCGGCGCGTCATCGCGCTGGCGGGCCCGTCGGAACTGCCGGACCTCATCGCCGAACTTGCCGAACCCGGCGACATTGTCGTCTTTCTCGGGGCGGGCAATATCAGCCAGTGGGCCAATGCGCTTCCCGCCGAGCTTGAAGCGCTGGATATGCGGAGGCGCGCATGATGCCGGCCCGTGTGCCTTCAGATCGCCTGATTGACCGCCTGCCGCCTGTGCGGGGCGAACTGGTGGAGAATGCGCCGCTGGCACCCTTCACCTGGTTTCGCGTCGGTGGCGCGGCGGAAGTGCTGTTCCGCCCCGTGGATGGGGATGATCTGGCGGATTTTCTGGCTGGAACGCCATCGGATATCCCGGTGACGGTAATCGGCGTCGGCTCCAATCTGCTGGTCCGTGACGGCGGCGTCGCGGGCGTCGTCATCCGTCTGGGTCGGGGTTTTTCCACAATCGAGGCGCAGGCCGGATCGCGTTTGCGCGCGGGTGCGGCCGCGCTTGATGTCGCTGTGGCGCGCGCCGCGCATGAGGCGGGCATTGCCGGGCTTGAGTTTTACCGGGGCATTCCCGGCGCTATCGGCGGCGCCCTGCGCATGAATGCGGGCGCGCATGGCGGCGAAACGAAGGATGTGCTGGTGGAGGCGATGGCCCTCGACCGGCAGGGGCGGCGGCATCTCTTCAGCAATGCCGATATGGGTTTTGGCTACCGCCATTCTTCCATGCCGGAAGATCTGATCTTCATCGGGGCGGTCTTTGCCGGTCATCCCGGCGAGAAGGCGGCGATCGCCGCGCGCATGGAGGAGATCACGACGGCGCGCGAGGCGAGCCAGCCGATCCGCACCCGCACCGGCGGCTCCACCTTCCGCAATCCCGATGGCCACAAGGCCTGGCAACTGATCGACAGCGCCGGCGCGCGCGGCCTCATGGTCGGCGGCGCTCAGGTCTCCGAAATGCACTGCAATTTCCTCATCAATACGGGGCACGCCACGGCCGCCGACATCGAGACGCTGGGCGAGGAAGTGCGGGCCCGGGTCAAGGCGTTGAGCGGCGTCACGCTTGAATGGGAAATCCGGCGCATCGGCGAGGTGCTGCCATGAGCGCGGCGAAGCACGTTGCCGTCATCAAGGGCGGCTGGAGTTCGGAACGCGCGGTCAGCCTGGTCACGGGCAAGGGCTGCGCCGAGGCTTTGCGCGCCGAGGGCTATCGGGTCACGGAAATCGACGCGGGACGCGATCTTGCCGAGCAGCTTTTGCAGGTGAAGCCTGATGTTGTCTTCAACGGCCTCCATGGCAAATGGGGTGAGGATGGCTGCGTGCAGGGCCTGCTGGAAATCATGGGGATTCCCTACACCCATTCCGGCGTTCTGGCCTCTTCGCTCGCCATGCACAAGGAGCGCGCCAAGCAGGTGTTCCGCGATGCCGGACTGCCGCTGGCCGAAGGGGTGGTCGTCTCGCGCGAGGTCGCGGCGCGCGGCCATGTCATGGACACGCCCTATGTCATCAAGCCGGTCAATCATGGCTCCAGCGTCGGCGTCTTCATCGTGCGCAAGGGCGAGAACCGCCCACCGGCGGAGCTTTCCTCGACGATCTGGGATCTGGGCGAGGATGTGCTGGTCGAGCGCTATGTGCCGGGCCGGGAGCTGACCTGTGCGGTGATGGATGGACGCGCGCTTGGCGTCACGGAAATCATCGAAAACTCGGCGTTTTATGATTATGAGGCAAAATATGCCGAGGGTGGCTCGCGCCATGTCGTGCCCGCGCCGGTTCATCCCGAAATTTATGAGAAGATCCAGGAGGTGGCGCTCGCCGCTCATCGCGCGCTTGGCTGCCGGGGCGTGTCGCGCGCCGACTTCCGCTATGACGACACGGCGGGCGAGCCTGGCCACCTCATTCTCCTTGAGGTTAATACGCAGCCGGGCATGACGCCGACCTCGCTGGTGCCGGAACTCGCGGCTCATGAGGGCATGTCTTATGGCGAACTCGTCCGCTGGATGGTGGAGGATGCCTCATGCGACCGCTGACAGGATCAAAGAAGCCGGTGCGCAAGCGCGCGCCCGCGAAAAAGCGCGGCGCGAAACCAGGCTCGAAAACCCGCGTGAGCAAAAAGGGCGGGCCGATGGTCATCCATCAGCGCAACTGGTTCTCGCGCTTTTTCATGAGCTTCCGGCCGGTCCGTCAGATGGTCGAGGCAATTCGCCATCCCACCCCCATGGCCATGGTAGCCATGGCGCTGATCGTGCTCGCGGCAGGCTATGGGCTGGTGCGCGGCGGCCATGTCGAGGCCATGGCCGATGGCGTCACGAACGAGGTAAACGCAGCGCTCGGCTTTGCCGGTTTCCGCGTTGATGAAGTCACCGTGCAGGGCCGCCAATACACAGACCCCGAGGCGCTGATCGCGGCGCTGGGCATCAATCAGGGCGATCCGATTTTTGCGCTGGATACGCAGCAGGCGCGTTTGCGGCTTGAGGGAATCGAATCAATTCAGCAGGCGACTGTGCGCAGAATGCTTCCTGACCGCGTTCATATCGATCTTGTGGAGCGTACGCCGTTCGCGATCTGGCAGAATGGCGGCAAGCTCACCGTGATTGATCGCGACGGTCATCGGATCACGGACAGGAATCTTCAGGCCTTTGCGGGTTTGCCTTTTATTGTGGGCGAAGGTGCGCCGACTCACGCAAGTGCCATATTTGATTCAGTAAAATCGGAACCGGCTCTTTACGCCCGCGTGCGCGCCTATGTGCGGGTCGGCGACCGCCGCTGGAATCTGCGCCTCGACAACGGCGTCGACATCAAACTTCCTGAAGTCGGATTTGAAAAAACTGTCCAAGAAATCGTTACACTGGACGAGAAATATCGCATTCTAACGCGGGATATCGAATCAGTTGATTTGCGGCTGCCGGACGAGATTACCGTGCGCCTGACGCCAGAGGCTATGGCGAGGCGGGATGCGGGACTCGACTCGAATGATTCGCGAAACGGCAAGTCCTTGAAGAAGGGTGCGCTGAAGAAATTGCAGATTGATTCAACCAGACCATCCAGGCGGGCGGCGCTGGAGCGGAACAGAGATGGAAGTGCCGTGGCAGCGTTGGGCCAGCAAGGGAATAAGGCATGAACATGGTCAGTCTGGGGACAAAGGGATTCCAGGGGCGGCCCGTATCCGTCAGCCGGTCGGGCACGATCGCGGCGCTGGACATCGGCACGACCAAGATTTCTTGCTTTATCGCCCGCATTGAACCGGGCCGGATGCCCAACGGGCAGGCCCCGGTGCGGGTCATTGGCATCGGGCACCAGGTTTCGCGCGGTATCCGCGCCGGTGCCGTGGTCGATATGGACAGCGCCGAGGAAGCGATTCGAATCGTGGTCGATGCTGCAGAGCGCATGGCTGGCGTCACGGTCCGCGATGTCATCGTCAATGTTTCCGGGGGCGAGCCCCGCAGCCAGACCATCGGCGTGCGCGCGCCGGTCATGGGCGCCGAGATCACGGACCAGGATCTCCAGCGCCTGATCGGTTACGCCCAGACCAATTTTCAGCCCGAGGGCCGGGCCGTTCTTCATGCCATTCCGGTCAGCTACAATGTCGATGATGCGCGCGGCGTGCGCGATCCGCGCGGCATGTTCGGCGAGCGGGTGGGCGTTGAAGTCCACATGGTCAGCTCGTTGCGCGGGCCGTTGCGCAATCTGGAAATGTGCATCGAGCGCTGCCATCTGAACGTGCTTGGCATGTCCGTTTCGCCTTATGCCAGCGGGCTTGCCTGCCTCGTCGAGGACGAGATGGAGCTTGGGGTCACCCTCATCGAGATGGGCGGCGGCACCACTTCCCTTGCGGTCTTCTTTGAGGGCGCCATGGTCTACAGCGACATGGTGGCGCTTGGCGGCAATCACATCACCAACGACATCGCGCGCGGTCTCTCGACGCCGCTCACCCACGCAGAGCGGATGAAAACGCTTTATGGCAGCGCGCTGGCGAGCCCGTCGGACGAGCGCGAAATGATCGATGTTCCTCAGGTTGGCGAGGACGAGGGCGATATCGGCAATCATATTCCCCGTTCCATGCTGACGGGCATCATCCAGCCCCGGCTGGAAGAGACACTTGAATTTGTTCGGGACCGGCTTGATGCGTCGGGGTTCGGCCGGGTGGCCGGCCGCCGCGTCGTGCTCACGGGCGGCGCGAGCCAGCTCAATGGCGCGCGCGAACTCGCCAGCCGTATTCTCGACAAGCAGGTTCGGATCGGGCAGCCGATTCGTGTCATGGGTCTGGCCGAATCGACGGGCGGACCTGCATTCTCCACCTGCGCGGGCCTTCTGAGCTATTTCCAGATGTCCCCGCTGGAAGCGAGCGGAGCGGATGACGAGGGCGGGTCGCGTGGGTCGCGCAACCAGTTCTCCAAATTCGGCCGCTGGCTCAAGGAGAATTTCTGATGGTGGGCGCAAACGCGAATCTTCGGGTCTCGCCCATTTTCGTGGGGGCATCGGAAAGAGACTGGCGCTCGGCGGCGGCAGCGGGGCATGGGGCACCGTCAGCACCGTCGAACAGGATGCGGGGAGCACCCGCTCCTTCGACGGACAAGACGACCCCATTCCAATTTTTCAATTTCAGGAGGCTTTCATGAGCATCAATCTTTCGGTCCCGAAGGCCCGTGAACTGAAACCCCGCATTCTGGTGTGCGGTGTCGGTGGCGCGGGCGGCAATGCCGTCAACAATATGATTCAAGCGGGCCTCCAGGGGGTCGATTTCATTGTCGCGAATACCGATGCCCAGGCGCTGTCCCTGTCGTCGGCGGAACGCCGCATCCAGCTTGGCGCCTC
>JAATFR010000259.1 GCA_015655095.1 Hyphomicrobiales bacterium
CAGCGCGATTCTGGAGGGCGGGGCGAAGTTCTGCGAAGAGGTGTTGCAGCCTTTGAACCAGAGCGGGGACGAGGAGGGCTGCCATTTCGAGAATGGCGTGGTGCGTACGCCCGCAGGCTTCAAGGAGGCCTTCAAGGCCTATTGCGAGGCGGGCTGGAACAAGCTTGGCGCGCCGGAGGAAGTGGGCGGCGCGAACCTTCCCTCCGTCATCACCTTCGCCTTTGCTGAAATCGGCTCTTCCGCCAATCAGGCCTTCTCCATGTATCCCGGCCTCACCAATGCCGCTTATGGCGCGTTGTGGGCCACCGGCGAGCCGTGGATGCGCGAGCATGTCGTGTCGAAGATGGTTGATGGCGAGTGGACTGGCACCATGTGTCTGACCGAGCCTCACTGTGGCACCGACCTCAAGCTGATGAAGACGAAGGCAGTACCACAGGAAGACGGCACCTATCGCATATCGGGCACGAAGATCTTCATTTCCGGCGGCGACCACGACCTGACCGAAAACATCATCCACATGGTCATCGCCAAGATTCCCGGCGAGGACGGCAAGCTGGCCGACGATCTGTCGACCGTGAATTTCTTCATGGTGCCGAAGTTCCTCGTCGATCCTGAAACCGGCAAGATCACGAAGCGCAACGGCGTCACCACCGGCTCCATCGAAAAGAAAATGGGTATCAAGGCCAACGCCACCTGCGTGCTCAATTTCGATGATGCGGTCGCCTACAAGCTCGGCGGCAAGCCCCAGGCCAAAACCGCCGAGGGGGGTGAAGTGAAAAAGTCAAAGTCGGCGGGCATGGCGGGCATGTTCGGCATGATGAACGGCGCGCGCATGGGCGTTGGCATTCAGGGCATTGCGGCGGGCGAGGTCGCCTATCAGAACGGCGTCGCCTATGCCAATGACCGCCTTGCCGGGCGAGCGCTGACGGAGACGAAGAACCCTGGCGCTGCTGCCGATCCGATCATGGTCTATCCCGATGTGCGCCGGCTGCTGCTGGGTTCGCGCGCGTTCGTCGAGGGTGCGCGAGCGCTTGCCATGTATGTCTCGTTTCTGTTCAGCGTCGCCCGTTCCTCGGCGGATGCGAAGGAGCGGGAGGAGGCGGAAGACATGGCCCAGCTCATGACGCCGGTGATCAAGGCCTATTTCACCGACAAGGGCTTTGAAGCGGCGAATGCCGCCATGCAGGTATTCGGTGGGCACGGCTATGTGCGCGACAATGGCATGGAGCAGTTTGTGCGTGATGCCCGTATCAATCAGGTTTATGAAGGGGCGAACGGCGTACAGGCACTCGATCTCGTCGCCCGCAAGATGACCTCGAAGGGTGGCCGGGCCACGCTGACGTTCTTTGGCAAGCTCGACAGCTTCATCAAGGAAAATGAGGGCAACGCTGATATGAAACCCTTCATCGAGCCCCTGAAAACCGGCTACAAGCGGCTGGGCGACGCGGCGGGCTGGCTGATGCAGAACGCGCCCAAAAACTACGACAATGCCGGGGCCGCCTCCTACGATATGCTGACGATGTTCGGCATCGTGACGCTGGCGTGGATCTGGGCGCAACTGGCCAAGATCTCCCTGGAGAAGCTGGCGGCAGGCACGGAAAATCCGGACTTTTACAAGCGCAAGCTGACGCTCGCCCGCTACTGGATGGAGCGCGAGATTCCCCTGACGTCGTCTCTGCTGGAGCGCGCTACGGCGGGGGCGGATACGCTGATGGAGCTGGATGCTGCGAATTTCTGATCAGTCAGACATGTGGCGACTATGAACGGGGGCCTTTCGGCCCCTGTTTTTTTCCTCTGCCGTCAAATCCCGCGTCACTTTCCCCGGTCCTGTTCTAAGATGCGTCATTGCAAACTGAATGAGGCCAGGATGAAAAATCTGTTCAATATAGAAGGCAAGGTCGCGCTGGTCACCGGCGGGTCGCGCGGCATCGGCGAGATGATTGCGACCGGCTATGTAGAAAATGGCGCGAAGGTCTATATCACCGCGCGCAAGGCGCAGGCCTGCAATGAGACGGCCGAGCGGCTGTCGAAGATCGGCACCTGCATTTCGCTGCCCTTTGATCTGGGCACGATGGAGGGCATTGAGGCCCTGGCTGCAGAACTGGCGAAACGCGAGGAGAAGCTTGATATTCTCGTCAACAATGCGGGCGCCGCATGGGGCGAGCCGATCGACCAGTATTCGGAGAAGGGCTGGGACAAGGTTGTCGATATCAACCTCAAGGGGCCGTTCTTTCTGACGCAGAAGCTGCTGCCGCTGCTACGCAAGGCCGGGTCGGCGCAAAATCCGGCTCGCATCATCAACACGGCCTCAATCAACGGCATCGAGCCGCCCGCCCTTGAAACCTATGCCTATTCGTCTTCCAAGGCTGGCTGCATCATGCTGACCCGGCATCTGGCGAAACGTCTGTCTAAGGAACATATTCTGGTCAACGCCATCGCGCCCGGACCGTTTCCGAGCGAAATGATGAAGGCGACGCTGGAAACGCTCGGCGATTTCATCCGGGCGGAAAACCCTCTCGGACGCATCGGCACGCCGGAAGACGCCGCGGGCGTCGCAATCTTCCTTGCGTCACGGGCCAGCGCCTACACGACCGGTGCAGTTATTCCCTGCGACGGTGGCGCAGCCGAGGTCTAAGCGGAAGGCAGGGAGGATTGATCCGCCCTGCCACCCTTCGATTGCCTCTGGTCAGCGCTGAAGGATCGATTGCGCGGACTTCACCATGGTTTCGGCCGCTTCGCCCTTGCTGTCCTGCGCCGCGCGAAGCGCCTCCATGTCTACGGGCACCTTGAGACCGCGCTGGCAGGCGGGCCTGGCGTCGATAACGTCTATCCAACGCCTCAGATTGTCGGGACCCTCGATATCGATCCCGGACCAGAAATAGGTTCGCGCCCATGACCAGTTGGCGATGTCGGCAATAGTAAACTCGTTGCCCGCCAGCCATTCGGATTCACCAAGACGCCCGTCGAGCACGGTGAAGAGGCGGCGACCTTCATTCTGGTAGCGATCTATGGCGGGCTGATATTTTTCCGGCCAGTAGCGGAAGAACACATTGGCCTGCCCCATCATCGGGCCGACGCCGCCCATCTGGAACATCAGCCATTGCAGGGTTTCGAAACGGCTATGCAGATCGGTGGGGAGAAGCCTGCCGGTCTTTTCCGCCAGATAGATCATGATGGCGCCGGATTCGAAAATCGCCAGATTATCCTTGTCGCGGTCTGCAATCGCGGGGATGCGTCCGTGGGGATTGATCTTGAGGAAAGCAGGGGTTTTCTGCTCTTGCTTGCCAAGGTCGATGGCATGAACTTCATAGGACAGGTCCAGCTCTTCGAGCGTGATGGAAGCTTTCCAGCCGTTTGGCGTAGACGACGTATAAAGATCGATCATGGCGCTTCCTGAGGCTCTCTGACGGCATTTCTGCCTGCTCTTCAAGAGTTACCGTGTCACAAGTTACCGTGTCACATCGTTACTGGAGTGAATAGACGAGCTGCAGCTTTGTTATTGTGTCGTATGCCTTTGAGCCCAGTGGCGGATGGCTGTTGTTGCGCACATTGAGGGAGGCACTCAGGGAAAAGCTGTCAGTGACGGGCACCGTCAGGGCGAGGTTATTTTCTGTCTGTGTGCTGTCGGTGTCGATCAGAATGCTGAATTCGTTCGTCAGCTTTGATTTATTGTCAAAGACCCAATAGAAATCGGAGGCGATGCGGCCGATGATCTCGTCCGACACCTCGCCGGTTTCCGATGAGCGTTGCTGGCGAAGGCCCGGGCCGGCTTCGACAGTGAGGCCGAGATACTTGTGCGCATAGATCCGGTACCCGTAGCTGAAACCTTCCAGAAATTCATAATCATAACCGGAGAAGCCATCGTCGGTGTATTGCAGGATGCCGCCGGCATAGGTTCGCTCCGAAAGGTCATATTTGCTTTGGCCTGTGAGCTGGTAACGGCGCGTGTTGGTGACATAGTTATTACGGCCATAATTTGCGGTAGCGTCCAGCTTGTGATGCCAGTTCGCCTGATCTTTGGTTGCCTTTACATCAAGATTCACGGCCTGCGACTGGCTGTTGCCGGTAAACTGGCCAGCGCCGATGGAAAGGTCTGCTTTCCAGCCATCCAGCACGGCTTCATCCGGTGCAGGTTTTGGGGTTGGCGCAGCGGCCTTGGCCGGTGTGGCTGCGTCGGGGAGCGCATTGGTGGCGGTGTGCTCTATGCGGTCCTTGAAGCCGGGAAACATTTGGACCGATTTCGACACGATTTCCAGATGGTGCGCCGGGTTCAGCCTGACGGCATCGGCGATGATGGCATCGACTTCCATCGGTTTGCGCGCGATGGCGAGAATGACCGCATTGACAAGGGCATCGCTGCCTTTGGCATTGGCGGCCTCGAGCTCATAGGCCGCAGCAGCGGGAAACGAAAAGAGCAGGGAGAATCCGATGGCTGCGGTGGCGGGAACATAACGGTGGCAAAAAAGATTTGACGGCATTGGAAACGGCTCTGCACAGGCGGGTGGAAGGGTCGACCGGGGCCGGGCGAGGGAGATGATCTTCAAACACAGGGGATAAAATTGCATGGACACAGTTCCACGCCGGGGAACCGGGCCGCAATGCTGATAATTCATATTGGGACGAGTTAACGATTGCGCCTTTTTGTTATCATTCACGCCACCTATATAAAGAAGCGGGGAGAACAGGCAGGAGATGGCAATGAAAAAACATATCTTGATGGGGGCAGCTGTCTTTGCAGCTTGCCTGTTGACTGGCCTGCCGGTCCAGGCAGCCGATGCCCCTGCGAGCAGCCCCGCTGGAGTGGAAAGCCCTGAGCCCGGCACATATGAAGTTCATGATCCGCTGGAATCTCCGCCCGTGAACAAGCGCTCCGAGAGCGATCCCCGTTTCAATACGAAGGATCAGCATGATGCGGAGATGTATGCCGAGCAGTATGAGAATCAGCAGCAGCAAAAGAAGTTTCAGCAGAAGCAATGGCTTGACCAGATGGACAATCTGGGCGGGCGGGCTTCTCATGGCGTCGGCACCAACGTGATCGGTAAGCCGATCACCGGACCGCAATAACTATCAGTTTCGGTAATCAGTAATCATGGCTCCAGGTGATGCCCGCCTGTGTCGTGGCGGATGTGCCTATCTCGGATTCGAGCGTAAGGCTTGGGGTGAGTTCGATTTCGATCGTCGCGGCCATGTCGCCGGGCATTGTACCCTGACGGACACCCAGATAGACATCCTCGGTTACATATTTTCCGGCTGACACGCTGGCGCCACTGGTGCCACTTCCGGCGAAGTTCAGCACGTCGAGCCCCAGTGTCTGCTGGATCGAACTCAATATGCTTCCGGTGGAAAGGCCGCCGCCGGAAACTTCTGCAAGTGCATTGGCAAGCTGAATGGCTTCAAAGGCTGACAATTCACCAACACCCTTGTCGAACAATATGTGGGAGAGAATTTCGTCTTCCGGCAAGGGGGGCTGCGAGCTCATCGAAATCTCGGGCGATGAGCTTCGGCCCGCCACATTTACCGACGCATTGAAATTGGAACGCTTGAAGGCAAGCCTCACGTCGAGATCAGGATCGATGGGGTTTCGCCCGAGGAAGTTGACCGCACCCTTTGTGAGGCTGAGATTTTTACCTGCAAAGGAAAGCGAGCCACGCATGGCATTGAGCGAGCCACTGACAACAGGCGAGTCCACAGTGCCCTTGACGTTGAGATCGCCGCGCCAGAGGGAATTGATGCCCCGGCCTGATATTTTCATGGGGCCGGGAATATGAACCGCCATATCCAGCATGATCGGCAGGGTTGTATCGGCTTTCGCCGCAATCGTCTCGGGAGGGGCGGCATCAGGACCTGAGATTATAATGACATCCACATGAGGCACGCTCGGTGGCAGGCTGTCTGGAATACGGATTTCGGCATCAGGGATGGTCAGGCTCCCTGAAATGGTCAATGGATCATTCTGTGTCGGTGTCAGTTTTGCGCTGGAAATATCGAGGTTGCCATCCAGTCTGGCGTTCAGTTCCGGGCGGTGCACCAGATGAATTTTATTGAAATTTGCAATGATATTGATTGCCTGGCTGGTCGCCGGGTCGAGGTCGATGACTCCACGCGTGGTAAGGGAGCCCTTGGTTCCATCGCTGCCGGTCAGTGTGAAATTGAGCGCCTGATCGTTTTTGCGGGATAATTTCGCGTCTATATTGCTGATCAGTACCCCTGCGTCGGAGTTTTCATAGCTGCCACCTGTGATGAGGGCCTGCCCTGAAACGATGGGCGCGGCAATGTCGCCTGAGATTGCCAGATCAATATCCATCAGACCCGAGATCGCCTGTGATCCCAGATCGATGGGAGCCAGCAGATTTTCGATCCGCCCTTTCCATGTAAGAGAGGCCTGAACGGGGCCGGTCGCGGGAAGTTGCGGCCATGGGGAGTTGGCGGGTTTGATGAGAGGGAGGGTGGCGTGACCCCGGAGGGGTTGCTCGGTTGGACCTGTGAAGACGAGGTCGACCGTTGCCTGTTTTTTCAGCCAGACTGTTTCCAGCTTCCCATTGAGGACGGGCAGCCCGTTCGTTTGTGAATCGCCAAAGCTGACACCTTCAAAAGAGAGCCGGGCATCGGCGCTTGTCTTTCCGGTGTCGAAAGCGCCGCTGCCGGAAATCGAGCCCCGGACACGTTCGGGCAAGAGAGCTTCCAGCGAGGAGAGCGGGAAGCTGGTGAGGGAAAAATCTCCTTTGGCGCTGCTACCTTTCATCGCCATCGCCGCTTCGATCCGTCCGCTCGATTTGGGGGTGGCGACCGTGAGCAGCATACGGTTCGTAGTGAGTGCGCCATCGGTGAAATCAATGGTGAAGGGTTGGGCAAGCTCGAAGCTTGAGCGGCCGAGATTCGCCTTCATCATGTCGAGCGAGGCGCTCTGGCGCGTATCGAGGCGAACCGTCGCCGCGGCGTCGAAGGCGTAGAGCGTCGGCTTTGCGTGCTGGCCATCCATGGCGCCATCCATGTGGGCGCTTACGCTCATATGTTTGAGCGGCCCGCGGGCGCTGATGGAAAGCGCCTTGAGCTTCGATGTCTTTGTGCCGCCGCCATCCGCCTTGATGCTGGCGTCCAGCGCCATTGCGCCAAACGCGTCGGTTGCCTGCGCGGTTGCGGTAAAGCCGGTGAGTTCCAGAGTCTTTTCAAGCTCGACGCGCGATGAGGTCAATGAAAGCGCGGCGTTCTGCTTGCCCCGGACCTGTGTGAGCTGCGCTGAGACATTTGCCTGGCCATCAAGCGCCACGCCCGCGAAAGCGCCGACAGCTTGCAGCGGCAGATTTTGAGAGCCGATTTCTCCCTCGATCAGGCCATCTCCCCTGACAAGAACACGGCCCTTTGTGGTCGCGCCGAACAGATCGCCCCGGAGATGATCGATCAGGATGCCGCCGTCATCATGCAGGGCAAGATCGGTCGTGAGCTTCGCCTTGCCGGGCTGGCCTTCGAAGCTGATGGTTGCCGCGCCCTGCTTCAACTTCTTCAGGTTCACGCTGGCGTCGAGTTTCCGTGTTGCCACGCCCTGAATGCTGCCGTCGCTCAGATGGGCGTCCAGATCAAGATCCAGCGCGTCGGCAGGACCATCTGCTTTCGCTTTTGCTGTCAGCGCGCCAATAACGCCATAGCCGGCAAAGGCTTTGCTATCTTGAGGCGCATCAAGCCGGAGTTCCGATCCGATGATGCCTTGCGCTGAATAATTCGCCTTGCCGGTGAGGTTGAAGCCATTGTCCTGAGGCGCGAGGCGTATGTCGCTGAATTTCATGTCGCCGTTTTCAGCTATAGCGAAACGGGTAGTTAATTTGGGTGCGGAACCCAGTATCTGATCGAGCGCCGGGTCGTGAAAGGTGAGGCCCTGTGTTTCAAGTTTCACATCGGTGTCGATGGCGCCCGCCGGGCTGACCGTCAGCGGATCGAGCGTCACGGTGCCTGCGCCGCCAAGGGGGAAATCAATCAGCTTGCCCACGGGTCCGAGATCGGCTGTCGTCAGTGTCGCCTTGCCCTTGATCCGGCCGTCCGGATCATTCGTACCGGTGAAAAGAAGCGCTGCGCCGGGAGAGGTCGCGCTGAAATTCTGTATCTTTGTTGCGCCGGTCGCGAAATCGCTGCTGGCCTCAAGTACCCATTCAAGAGGCGTTGTCAGAGAATTGCCCGGATCGCCGATCAGAACATCTGCGCCTTTGAAGTTGCCATGACCTGAAACGTTGTGATCGCCGGAAGCGGAAACGGTGGCGACAGACAGATTGCCGTCCCATGTAATCCGGTCTGTCGTGATCGTGAAGGCGGGCAGAGTGAGATCATCGTCCTTGTCCCATATCGCCTTGCCTTGGGCTCTGAGCGCGCCAGCAGGCGACAATATAGACAAATTATCGGCGACAAGCCGTCCGTTGGCGGAAAGGTCGAAATCAAGATCGAGACTGGTCGCTGCCTTCTCCTTGTCGAGCAGTGCCGCGATATTGGATCCCCAGACGTTATGCCATGAGCCGTCGGCCGTGGCGCGGGCCTGAATGAGCGCCCCGCCATCAAGTGTGAGCGAAGCATTGACCTTGTCTCCCTCATTATTGGCCAGCGCCTTGAGCGTGACCGAGGGGGCATCCGGCATGCCAGCAAGCTGCGAAATAATGCCGCGCTGGCCGGGGCCGCCATCGGCAAGGTCGATGGTCGCGGAGAGTTTGTGCGCCAGCGGCGAGAAGGAAAGCTTGAGATCGAGGTTGCCGGGCACCTGGTCCCGGCGCCGGGCGGCGATGGCAGTGGCGATGTGCTGGAATGTCCAGTCAACCGAGGCGTCGGCATCGAGCGCGATCGCCTGGCCAATCACATCCTTGCCGAGCGAGGCGTTGGCCAGTGACAGCCTGTCGATCTGGATCGCAACCGGCAGGGTCGGCAGCGAGAAGCCATCGTCCGACGGGGGCGTCGGCGAACTGCTGACGGGCACGCGCAGAAAGGCGAGGCCATCGGCTTCAAGGTCGGTGACATGGAGATGTCCGGTCCAGAGC
>JAATFR010000159.1 GCA_015655095.1 Hyphomicrobiales bacterium
GGCGAAGACGGCAAGGATCAGCCCCTCAGGCTCGAAGGCGAAACATCCGGCAAGGCAACCACCCGTATTCTGGAATTGAAGGAAACAGCTCAAAGCTTTGTTTTTACTGGAATTCCATCAAAACCCGTACCCTCGCTTCTGCGGGGCTTCTCAGCGCCGGTCAAGCTTCATGCGGACCTGAGCGAGGCTGAGCGCCTGTTCCTGATGACCCATGACAGCGATCCCTTCAACCGCTGGGAGGCCGTTCAGTCCTATGCAACCCGGCTGATGATCGAGGGCGCCGCCGCCATCCGGAACGGTACGCCTGAGCCTTCTCCAGCCGCCCTTGTCGCCGCCTATGGCACGCTTCTGGATCTGGCTGATGAAGACCCGGCCTTTGTCGCCCATGCCATCCCGTTGCCGACGGAAGCCTCCGTCGCGCAGGAGATCGGCCAGGATGTCGATCCCGACGCTATTCATGCTGCTCACAAGAATCTGAAAGAATCAATCAATACAGCGCTTAAAGACAGATTCCTGAGTATCTACGCGAATCAGACCTCCACCGCCCCGTTCAGCCCCGATGCCCGCAGCGCCGCTGGCCGCCTGTTGCGCAACACGGTGCTCTCCTTCCTCGCCGTCGGCCCGGAAGGGAGCAAGCTTGCCGCAAAGCAGTTCGATGCCGCCACCAACATGACGGACGAGATCGCCGCTCTGGGTGTGCTCGCCAACAGCGACGGCCCGGCGCGTCAGGACGCCCTCGACCGTTTCTACGCCAAATGGCAGAAGGACCCGCTGGTCATCGACAAATGGCTTTCGATCCAGTCCATGGCAGTACTGCCGGACACGCTGGAGCGCGTCAGGGCGCTTACCTGTCACCCCGCCTTCAGCATGAAAAACCCGAACCGCTTCCGTGCCGTCATCGGCAGCTTTGCCGCCGCCAATCCGGTTTCCTTCCATGATGCAAGCGGCGCGGGCTATGCCTTTGTGGTCGACAAGTTGATCGAACTGGATGCGATCAATCCCCAGACCACTGCCCGGCTGCTCAACGGTTTCCGGACGTGGCGTCAGTTTGAGCCTCGCCGCCGCGCACTGATGGAAATAGAAATGCGCCGGGTTCTGGCAACGGAAAACCTCTCGAAGGACTCCTTCGAGATATGCTCGAAGATTATCGCATAACAGACTGGTCCATATGATATTTTCTAAAAACATCATATGGACTCTTAAAGCTGGAAGCTGGCAGGGGCACCACGCTCACAAGCCGGATTGCCCACTGCCAGCACGCAAACCAATCATCTTAAACGATCATAACAACATATATTAATCGTTATTAAAGAACGATAGAGACCGCCATCCTTCTCTGGTGATTATCCAGGGAGCATCTTATGAGCCGTCATTCAGCTATCATCCATCCTGTCATCCCGTCTCCTGCCGCCACCGGCAGGAAGCATGGCGCCTTTCTGTGCGTCGCCCCCGGCCTCCTGATCACAGCGCTGATCGCTACAGCTGCCTTTGCCCTCCATGACCTAAGACTTTTTTCCGGACTAAGCCCCCTCATCCTCGCCATCATCATCGGCATGGCCGGGCATAATCTGATCGGCACCCCGGTGCGGGCAAAGGCCGGGATTGCCTTCTCCCTGCGCCGGATGCTTCGCGCAGCCATTATTCTGCTCGGCTTTCAATTGACCCTGGCCGAAATCCGCGAGGTCGGCCTCCCCGGTCTTGTCATCATCGTCGCCTGTCTCACAGCCACCTTCTTTTTCACGCTCAGGATCGGACGCTGGCTTGGCGTCGAGCGCTCGCTTGCCGGGTTGATCGCGTCCGGCACTTCCATCTGCGGCGCCTCCGCCGTCATCGCCAGCAACGCGGTCATCGAAGGGCGCGATGAGGATGTCGCCTATGCCGTCGCCTGCGTCACCGTGTTCGGCTCGCTGTCCATGCTGCTCTATCCGCTGATCGAGGCGCATCTCGTCATGCTGTCCCCGTCGGCTTATGGCCTGTGGACGGGCGCAACAATTCACGAGATCGCACAGGTCGTCGCCGCGGGTTTTCAGGCCGGGCAGGACGCAGGCGAAGCCGCCACCGTTTCAAAACTCACGCGCGTGCTGATGCTGGCGCCGGTCTGCCTTGCGCTTGCCCTGCTCTGGAACCGCCGCCAACCGGCACGCCGGGGCACCCGGTCAAGGTCAGCACCCATGCCATGGTTCGCGCTGGGCTTTCTCGCGGTGGTCATCCTCAACAGCTATGTGGCACTGCCGCAGGGCTGGCATGACGGGCTGGCGTCTTTCACCACTTTCCTGCTCTCGATGGCTCTGGCCGCCATGGGGCTGGAAACGGATATTGCCCGGCTCAAGGCCAGAGGCCTTCGCCCCCTCGCGCTGGGTGCCCTTTCCTGGCTTTTTATCTCGACGCTGGGCCTTGCGCTTGTACTGGTTGCGGGCTGACATGGGCGCATGACCCTCGAACAGCTTAGAATCTTCGTGGCCGTGGCCGAGCGCGAGCATGTGACGCGCGCAAGCGAAGCCCTCCACCTCACCCAGTCGGCGGTCAGCGCCGCCGTGGCTGCTCTGGAGGCCCGCTATGATACGCGCCTGTTTGACAGGGTCGGGCGGCGGATCGAACTGACAAGCGCAGGGCACATCTTTCTGGAGGAAGCCCGCGCCGTACTGGCTCGCGCGGCCTCCGCCGAACTTTCACTGAGCGAGCTTGGTTCGCTCGAACGCGGCGCGATCAATATCCACGCCAGCCTCACCGTTACCAGCTACTGGCTGCCTGTCCGGCTTGCCCGGTTCCATCTCGCCCATCCGGGCATCAGGCTTCACGTGTCGGTCGGCAATACGCGGGAAGTCGCGGACGCCGTGCTGGCGGGCCGGGCTGACATCGGCTTTGTCGAAGGCGAGATCGATGTGCCCGCCCTTTCCCTCGCCCCGATCGGCGAGGACCGGCTGATGCTGGTCGCCTCCCCTCGGCATCCGCTGGCGCTCAAGGATGTTGTAGAGGTCGCTGACCTTCAATCGGCCTCATGGATTTTACGCGAACAGGGTTCAGGCACGCGCTCGGAACTTGCCGCGCGCCTGAAAGCGCTGGGCCTCGAACCGGACGCTTTCAAGGTCGCGCTTGAATTGCCCTCGGTCGAAGCCGTCCGCGCCGCCATTCAGGCAGGCGCCGGCATCGGCGGCATTTCCAATCTGGCGGCGGAACCGGCCATAGAGCTTGGCGCGCTCGCCCCCGTAGGTCCGGCGCTGCCGCCTCGCCCGTTTCAAGTGCTCAGACACCGCGAGCGCCGCCCGAGCCGAGCCACCGAAACCCTCGTCAGCCTGTGTCGGGAGAGCTATTGACCGGGAGCCGCCTGATAGACGCCCGCTGAAGGCGCCGTCCCGGCATAGACAGGTACACAGGGGATTCCATTGACGGTGGCGGGCTTGGGGGCATCGAAGAAATTATTCGCCCAGCTTGCCAGCGTCGGCGAATTCGCCAACGCCTGTGTGACCAGGCTCTGGAGCAGATGGCCTGAAAGTTCGCCGTTCGAGGCCAGCGACTGACCGATCCCCCCGCCTGAACACGACATGCTCGCCTGCAAAGGCCTGCCAGAGCCGACACCGGGTACATTGATCTCGCCATGCTCGCCCGAGAACAGCATATAGCCAAGAACACCCGCCACAAGCACCAGAGCCAGAATGCTGTATTTCAGGATGCGCATAAAAACCTGCGACCACATGAACCGGATAACCGGCAAGGCAATCGCGAGCGCCACGACGATAATAATGATCTGCTGCTGCGAAATCGCCAATGAAGCCCCCCTGTGCTTTCAGCGCGGCACGATGCTTAAATATTCCCGCATTATAGGCGCTTGAGGGCGCTTCGTCACCGGCCAGACGCATCTTGCGCTGATGCACCCGAAGATGGGCTGCTGCCTGTTGCGATCAGACCAGAAGATCCTCATAAAAGGCGCCAAACGGCCTTGTCGGGTGGGCAATCTGGATCTCCAGTATCCACAGGCCCGAATTGGGCCGATGGCCAAAATCGCCCAGGTCTCCGGCCTTGTAGATTGCATGGGGGAAGTCGCTGACCCGGTGCCCCTTGATGTCCAGATTCAAGACCCAGCCCATCCCGGCCGCAGTTTTCTCGGCGTAGTCATAAAGTTCCTGACCTGAAGCGCCTGAACGTCTCCAGTAATCCTCAACATTGCTGAACAAATCTTTGACAGCGCTCGCGCACGCCCGCATTTCAGGGTCGGTGCCTGTTGTAAAGGTCGCGCCGGCATCCCCCTCATGCCCTTTCCATACAGCGCCCATATCGATGAAGAAAATATCGTCTTCACCAAGCACAGGATCGCCCTCTGAACGATCCTTGAAAATCTTCAGCGTATTGGCCCCGAACCGGATCAGAAGCGGATGCCAGGCATGGTCTATGCCCATATCCGAAAGGAGTTCCTTGCCTATTGCCTGAGCTTGCGACTCCTTGAGGCCTGGATGAATCTTCGCTGCGATCCCCTCTATCACGCGCCACGTCACCTGCTGCGCCAGCTTCATGGAGGAGAGATCATAGGCCGGGCCAACAGCCTCTTCAGAACTGATGATGCTCACCGGATAATCCTCTCTATCGGGATATCCCCGGGGGTTCACAAACTGGAACCCCCGGAAAAATCAGGGCCTCAGAGATACCAGTCATACTCCAGCGAAGAGATCACACGCTGGAATTTTTCGAATTCGAGAAGCTTGGTTTCGGCATAAACGTCGACATAGCGGTCGCCGAAATAATCGCGCAGCACCCGCGAATTGCGGAACCGCTTGAGCGCCGAAGGCAGGAAGAACGGCATATCATCGTCCGGCTCCTCGCAGGCATTGCCTTCGGCGGGCTCGCCCGGATCGATCTTGTTGA
>JAATFR010000247.1 GCA_015655095.1 Hyphomicrobiales bacterium
CCACCGGGAAGGCACCCTGCTGCTGAACCACACCACGCTTCGCGATCATCTGATCCGCATGGAGCGCGAGGGTGGCCTGCCGCGCATCGTCATTACACGGCTCAGCGACGGCGCGGAACATGCGGTCGAGTTTCCCGAGGAGGCCTATGACCTCGGCTACAGTTCCGGCTATGAATATGAAACCGGCACAATCCGGTTCACCTACACCTCGATGGCCACGCCCGCCGAGGTCTCGGATTATGATCTGGAAAGCCGGGAGCGCACCCTTCGCAAGCGTCAGGAAGTACCGAGCGGGCATAATCCCGCCGACTATGTGACACGGCGCATTTTCGCCACCGCCACCGATGGCGAGCAGGTGCCGATCTCCATTCTCCACCACAAGAATACGCCGCTCGATGGCTCCGCGCCCTGCCTCCTTTATGGCTACGGGGCCTATGGCGTCAGCCTTCCCGCCTCGTTTTCGGTCTCGCGCCTGTCGCTGGTGGATCGCGGGTTCGTCTACGCCATTGCCCACATTCGCGGCGGCAAGGAGCGCGGGTATCGCTGGTATCGCACCGGCAAGCTGCTTAAAAAGAAGAACAGCTTCACCGACTTCATCGCTGCGGGCGAGCATCTGAGCGCAGCGCGCTATACGTCCCGCGGCCATATCGTCGCCCATGGTGGCAGCGCAGGCGGCATGCTGATGGGCGCGGTTGCGAACATGGCCCCGGATCTCTTCCTCGGCATCCTTGCCGACGTGCCTTTCGTCGATGTGCTGACCACCATGCTCGACGATACGTTGCCGCTGACGCCGCCCGAATGGCCGGAATGGGGCAACCCGCTTGAAAGCCGCGAGGCCTATGACTACATCGCCTCCTATTCGCCCTATGACAATGTGGAGGCGAAAGCCTATCCCCACATTTTCGCATTGGCAGGCCTCACCGACCCCCGCGTGACCTATTGGGAACCGGCGAAATGGGTGGCGAAACTGCGCGCGCTGCGCACCGACGAACGCCTCACCCTGCTCAACACCAATATGGAGGCTGGCCATGGCGGTGCGTCGGGCCGCTTCGGACAATTGAAGGAAACCGCGATGATTTACGCCTTCGCGCTGGATCTGGCGGGCCGGAGCTGAGCCTCCGGCGCTCTTTCACGCATCCATCATTTGCGCTTTGAAGCGCGAGGCGTCACCATCCGGCTCACTGGAGGACCCTGATGACACACGCCCTGCCGCCCCTGCCTGCCCAGCCCGCCACCATACCCTGGCCCACAGAAGAATGGCCGGAAGGCCCCGCCCCAGAAGGCACCGATACAAAACGCCTCAAGACCCTGCTCGATAAAGCCTTCGGCGCGAAGGAAACAGAGCTTTACGGCGAAACCCACGCCACATTGATCGTGCAGGGCGGACGCATCGTCGCCGAACGTTATGGTGAAGGGTTCGACGCCGACACCACCTGCCCTTCATGGTCCAAGGGCAAGAGCATCACACAGGCGCTGACGGGCATTCTGGTTGGCGACGGCAAGCTCGATATTCATGCCCCGGCGGATGTGCCGGAGTGGCAGGCCGGCAATGACCCGCGCAAACCGATCACGCTCGATCTGCTGCTGCGCATGTCGAGCGGGCTCGCCTTTCGCGAGGATTATGTGGATGGCGAACAATCCGACGTGATCGAGATGCTCTGGGGCAAGGGCAAGGATGACGTCGCCCATTTCGCCGCCTCCCTGCCCCTCGCTCATGCGCCCGGCAGCTACTGGTCCTATGCAAGCGGCACCACCAATATCGTCGCGCGTACGCTTGCCCGGGCCATCGACGCCTATGGCCCCGACTTTGAAGCCTTCATGAACGAGCGCCTTTTCGCCCCCATCGGCATCAAAAGCGCCAAGCCAAAGTTTGACGAGGCCGGCACCTTCATCGGCTCCTCCTTCTGCTACATGATTCCGCGCGATTTCGCCCGCTTCGGGCTTTTATATCTGCGCGATGGCGTCTGGGACGGCACCCGCATCCTGCCGGAGGGCTGGGTCGATTATGCCCGCACCGCCACCTTCCAGCAGCCCGACAATGAAGGTCCCTATGGCGCGCACTGGTGGCTCGGCATTGCGGGCGAAGGCTCCTTTTCCGCCAACGGCTATGAAGGTCAGTATACGGCCCTCGTGCCGGACAAGGATCTGGTCATCGTCCGCCACGGCAAGACGCCGCTGCACCTCAAGGACAATACAAAAAACTATGTTGGCGAACTGGCCGCCTGCTTTCCTGCCATCAAATAAAACAAAAATGGGGAGAGATCATGAACGTCATCTCGAAAACAACCCAGCCCGAAGATGTCGGTCTGTCGTCGCAGCGGCTCGATGCCATCACGGATTTCTTTAAATCCTATGTGGACAAGGGCAAGCTCACGGGCTTCTCCACCCTCGTCTCGCGCCATGGCCAGATCGCCCATCAGGCTGAATATGGCCTGCGCTATGCGGAGGAGAACCTGCCCGTCGAAAGCGACACGATCTATCGCATCTATTCGATGACGAAGCCCATCGTCAGCCTCGCGCTGATGATGCTGCATGATGAGGGCCGCTTCCAGATTTCTCATCCGGTTTCGCGCTATATCCCTGAATTCAGGGATCTCAAGGTTTGGGCGGGCGGCACGGCTGAAGACTATCAGACGA
>JAATFR010000324.1 GCA_015655095.1 Hyphomicrobiales bacterium
GCTCGCCAACGTTACGGATGCGCACAAGCCCATGTTCTTTGCGGGCACGGCGGGTGCGAGCGCTGATGCAAAGGCGGACGCGGTGACGGGTCCTCAGGGGTCTGTTGCCGTGGGCGCGCCGATGCAGGGGCGTGTTATCAGCGTCGACGTCAGCGAAGGCGAACGCGTGCCCGCTGGCAGGCAGGTGGCCGTGATCGAGGCGATGAAGATGGAACATCTGGTGCTGGCCTCGCAAGCGGGCATCGTGCGGCTCGTCACGGCGGGCGCGGGCGACATGCTCTATGAAGGCGATGCGCTGCTTTTCATCGAACCCGCAGATGTTGAAGCCGAAGCGCAAGTGGAAGAGGGCGTCGCGGACCTCGACGCCATCCGGCCCGATCTGGCCGAGGTGATGGCGCGTCATGAGCTGGGGCTCGACTCCGGCCGCCCTGACGCCGTGGCGCGGCGGCGTTCCCGCAATCAGCGCACCGCGCGCGAGAACATCGAGGATCTGTGCGATCCCGACAGCTTCATCGAATATGGCGCGCTGGCGCTGGCGGCCCAGCGCCGTCGTCGCCCGATGGATGAGCTGATCAAGATGAGCCCCGCTGACGGCCTCATCACAGGCATCGGCAGCATCAACGGGACGCTGTTCGATGAAGAGAAATCAAGGGCCATGGTTATGGCCTATGACTTCACCGTTTTCGCCGGCACGCAAGGGTCGATGAACCACAAGAAAAAAGACCGGATGCTGGATATCGCCGATGAGTTCCAGCTTCCCATCGTGCTCTTCGCGGAAGGCGGCGGCGGCAGGCCGGGCGACACGGACGCTCCCGGTGTGGCGGGTCTCGATACGCCTTCCTTCGTGAAGTTCGCCAAGATGAGCGGATCGGTGCCGCTGCTCGGCATTGTTTCTGGCCGCTGCTTTGCCGGCAACGCAGCGCTGCTTGGCTGTTGCGACACGATCATCGCCACAAAAAATTCCAATATCGGCATGGGCGGACCGGCCATGATCGAAGGCGGCGGCCTTGGCGTCTATCTGCCGGAAGAGGTGGGACCGCTCGCCGTGCAGAAGCTCAACGGCGTTGTCGATATTGCCATCGAGGATGAGGCCGAAGGCGTTGCCGTTGGCAAGAAATATCTCTCTTATTTTCAGGGCGTGACGACTGACTGGAGCGTGGAGGATCAGCGCGAGTTGCGCCGCTTGATCCCTGAAAACCGCTTGCGCATCTATGATGTGCGCAAGGTCATCGAGCAGTTGGCGGACAAGGGCTCTGTGCTGGAACTGCGCCGGGATTTCGGCGTCGGCATCATCACGGGTTTCATCCGCATTGAGGGCAGGCCCATAGGGCTGATGGCGAACAACCCGGCCTATCTTGCGGGCGCGATCGATGCGGATGCCGCCGACAAGGCTGCCCGCTTCATGCAATTATGCGATGCTTTCGGCCTGCCGATCCTTTCGCTCTGCGACACGCCAGGTTTCATGGTCGGGCCTGAAGTCGAGAAGAAAGCGCAGGTGCGCCATGTCTCGCGCATGTTCGTCACCGCCGCCAATCTGTCGGTCCCCATTTTCACCGTCGTTCTGCGCAAGGGCTACGGGCTGGGCGCTCAGGCGATGACGGGCGGCAGTTTCCACTCGCCGTTCTTCATCGTGTCGTGGCCCACGGGCGAGTTCGGCGGCATGGGGCTCGAAGGGGCCGTGCGGCTCGGCTACAAGCGCGAGATGGAAGCGATCGAGGACCCTGTGGAGCGCGACGCCTTCTTCAACAAGATGGTCGCGAAGTCCTATGCAAGCGGCAAGGCAATCAATATGGCCTCATTCCTTGAGATAGATGCGGTGATAGATCCCGTCGATACACGGCGATGGGTGCTTCGCGGTCTGAAATCGGCACCGCCGCGCGGCAATGCCGGAGGGAAAGAAAGAGCGCGAAGCTTCATCGACACCTGGTAGCCGTTTTGGGCCCGATGATCTTCATAACGCTTTAAGCGTTGTGAAGATCAATAATCTCCCAATCCGGGTTGGTCACATCTTCTCTGGTGTCTTGTCAGGACTGAGCAAGAAAAATTGCCTGCTATTGAAGACCTGTTGGAGGTGTGAACCATGTCATTAAGCAATGGAGCCAGGCTCACCGGGCTTGATTGTAGCGCTATATCGCTGGAGGCGCTCGAAGCGGTTCACATTGGGGTCTGGTACTGGAGTTCCACTGATGATCGTGTTTACTGGTCGCCTTGGCTCTATCGGATCATGGGACTTGACCCGGCTCTTTCAGCCCCTTCCTTCGCCGAGCAGCTAAACTTCTTCAAGGTTGAAAGCTATATGCGCTTGCAGGAGGCCGCCTCCGCCTGCCTGAAAGAAGGAACGTCCTTTTTGCTCAAGCTTGAAGTCACCAATCCCGTAGGCTCGGACCGGGTCATGTTGGTACATGGCGGGATTTACAAGAAAGGCGACTGGGAGGCCACGGGCCTGGTGGGCACGGCACAGGATATTACGGACCAGTCGCGTACAGGGAGCAGGTCGCGGCTTGCAGAGGCCGTTTTCCAGACGGCGCAGCAAGGTATCTGCATTGCTGATGACAAGAGGCGTATACTGAAGATTAACAGGGATTACGCACAGATTACCGGTTTTGCACAAAACGAGATCATTGGCCAGGATATGGGGATCATCCGCAGCGGCATATATCCGAAGTCCAGATATGAAACAACATGGCAGGCCCTTAACGAAAAAGGATATTGGGATGGGTAAACCTATATCCAGCGAAAATCCGGCGATATTTTTTCAGCCCATGTCACCCTTGTGATGGTGGCGGATGAATCCGGTGGCCCCTTGCATTACATCGGCTTTGTGCGCGATATAAGCGAAAAACGTCAGTAGGAGGAGCGTATAGACTATCTGGAAAATTTCGATGCGCTGACAGGCCTGTCCAACCGGGTTCAATTCAACAATCTGGCGGCGAAGCAGCTTGATGCCTGGCAGACAGAGCAAGAATCCAGCGCATTGATGTTCATTGATGTGGATCATTTCAGCCGCATCAATGATACGCTTGGGCTCAAGCAGGGCGATGAGCGTTTGCGGCAGGTGGCGGGAAGGGTTCAGGCAGCCTTGCCCGCCGGTTCGCTGCTGGCGCGACAAGGTGGAGACATTCTGGTGGGCTTGTTTCCGCTTGAAGACTGCGCAGACGGCGCCATGGCGGTGGCTCAGCTTGTGCTTGAAAAAAACTGCGCGATCCTCTGCCGATCGGTGAGATTGAAATCGGCATAACGGCCAGTATCGGCGTCTCCGTTTATCCTTCTGACGGGGCCGCCCTCGAGGATCTGCTGAAATATGCTGATGCGGCCCTCCATGGCCGGGGGACGGGACACCTGTCGCCGCTTTTCACAGGAGATGAGTGACAGAACGCAGTGCCAGCTCATGATCGAAAACGATCTGCGCCGTGCGCTCGACTCCGATGAGCTCCAGCTCTATCTGCAACCCCAGGTCAATCTGCATACGCAGAAAATCCGGGGCTTCGAGGGACTTATCCGCTGGCATCATCCCCGGGAAGGCCTGCTGCTGCCGGGGGCTTTCATAGATGTGGCTAAAAATTCAGGCCTGATCGTGCCGCTGGGGGCAAAAGTGTTCTCGCTGGCGTGCGACAGGCTGGTCTCCTGGCGCAATCAGGGACGCCCGATGGTGCCGATTTCCATCAATGTCTCGGCGCAGCAGCTCCTCGATCTCACCTTTGTGCATGATGTCAGAGCAACACTTGCGCAGAGAGATATTGATCCGCAGAGCATTATCATCGAAATCACAGAGCGAATGCTGGTGAACAATGGGAAAAGCGGCTCCGACAGTCTTCATGAGCTGGCTTCCATGGGCCTGAAGATTTCCATTGATGATTTCGGCACCGGATATTCGAGCCTAAGTTATCTGAGCAAGCTCACGGTGGACCAGATTAAAATCGACAGGTCCTTTGTCTGCGAGCTTCCCGGCGATCACCAGACGCTTGTCATTCTGCGCGCCATTACAGCCATGGCGAGAGAGCTTGGGCTTGAAGTCGTAGCCGAAGGCGTCGAGACCAGGACCCAACTGGAGACTGTCAGGCAGCTCGGCATGCCGGTTGTTCAGGGTTTTCTGCTTGGCATGCCGACGCCGGATGGAAGCATTAAAACGCTGTCTTCCTGACATAGAATATCCGGGCCTATTATCTGTCGGGGATCCTAAATATGATCCTATACGGATTGTTTACCACCGGATTTCTCCGATGGTAAACAGATTCAGAATGTATAACGAAGGCCCGCGTAGAGGCTGGTTCCGTCTCCGGGATAGAAGATCGCCGTGGAAACCTTTCTGGCATCCGTCACCGTGCTGACATCCGAGATATAATGCTTGTTGGTCAGGTTGCGGGCATCGAGATAAAGAGACATGCCATTGTCCCAGTCCATCCCTGCGTGAAAGCCTATGAGAGCATAGCCTGGTACTTTTAGCGTATTCGCATTGTCTGCCCATGGGCCGTTCGGCACCCAGTCCAGCACCGGCGCAAAGGAGAACCCGTCCGGGTGACTATAGGTGAGTGTCGTGCGCAGAACATTGCGAGGAACGCCAGCTATCTGGTTATTCCCATATTGAGCGTCTCCGTCGAAACTGAAGTCGCTGAAATTCCATAGCTGGGTCAGACGCAGATTGTCATTAGTTTTATCATCCAGAATATGGCGCGCGATATCGACCCAACCTGAAAATTCGATGCCTTGCAGCGTGGTCCGGTCCGCATTGAACGTGGAGGCTGGAATATCCGGACTAACGGTGAATTGAAGCATCTGGTCGCGAACCCAGGAATGATAGGCGGTAATGTCCCAGCCGACCCTGTCGAGGCTTCCCCGTGTTCCCACTTCCAGAGTGTAGGCATGCTGGGCGGAGATGGGAACGAACCCTGTCGCGCCGTTGGCCTGTGTCTGGGCGAGGTCGGTAAAATCAGGCACATCGGCGCTACGCGTCACATCGACGAATGCCTGAATGTCTTTCTCTGGTTCCCACAGCAGGCCAATCTTCGGATTGACCCCGTCATAATCCGTGTCGGCGCTGTTTTGCGGATTGCGTTTGTCCGTGTAGTCACGAGTGGCACGAAAGGCCTTCGCGCCGGTCATCAGGGCTACCTTGTCGAGAAAGAAAAACCGGTTTTCAAAATAGGCTTCGTAGTTCTGGGCCTTCTGTTGCGCATCGAGTGTCTGCTGGCCGCGTGACCCGGCAAGATTGACATATTGTTTGGCGTCTGTGGTGCCAGAAAAGATCCGGCCACCAACGATAAGATCGTTGCGTTTGTCCACGAGTTTCAGGGAGGCGGTGTAGCGTGGGGCGAAGCCGTAAGTCCATCCATCCTGATCGAGCACCTGGAAGATCGGGTGGAACAGGGATTTATGGATGGCCCAGCTATCGACATCGATCTGGCCTACATTAAGCGCGATCGATGTGCGGTTGGCAATGCGCTCGGTCCGGCTGTCGCGGGCCTGATTGCCGGTGAGAGAGCTGGCAGCGGCCTTGGTCGGGTGATGGAGGGCGTCGCTCATGGTCAGCGTGCCGGGCAATTGCTGATCAACCAGATAGGCGCCGAGGTAGAAACGCGTTTCCACCCTGTCATTGATCCGGTAGCCGATATTGCCGTTGAACTGGGCGTATTTCCCGATCTCATGGTCCCGGTATCCGTGAGAATAGGTTGTGCTGCCGCCCGCGAGAAAATCGAAATCGCCATAGGCGCGCGCGATGGCTGCATTGCCCCGGATCGTGTTGTAGCTGCCGCCTTCAAGGCGAAAGACGTTGGGTGCGACGGCCGTATAGGCTGTAGGCGTTACAAAATTGATGGCGCCGCCCAATGCCGTGCTGCCAAAAGCCAGTGCATTGCCGCCCTTGTAAACCTCGACGGAACGTAATCCGAGCGGATCAATCTGATAGAAATCGCCGCTGCCGTCCGCGGCGTTCATCGGTATGCCATCCTGCAGAATCTCGATGCCGCGGGTGTGGTAACCCCGTGCCAGACCGGAACCGCGCACGGAAAGGCGCATTTCCTGGCCGTAACGCTGTTCAACCAGTACGCCGGGTGCATCCTGGAGCACTTGCCGGATCGAACC
>JAATFR010000222.1 GCA_015655095.1 Hyphomicrobiales bacterium
CCCGAGCAGCAGCAAGGCGAAGGCGAAGCGGATGTATGAGCGCAACATGAAGTCCCTCCCGGCGATGGCCCATAAGGGCGAACGCTGGAACTCTATGCCCTGCCGCGCGCGGCGTCGATGCTGAGAATGCCCGCGCCAAAGGCCGCATACTGAAGCAGGCCGCCGGTGATGGCGAGGTTTTTCAGAAAATGCGTCATCTGGTTCTGGTCGGCGAAATCATGATGAAAAACGAGCGCCGTCACGAGGGTGAAAAACGCGAGCCCCAGCGCCACGGGCCGGGTGCGGTAGCCTGCGAGCAGCAGCAGGCCGCCACCGATCTCGACTGCCAGAGCGGCCAGATAGCTGATGTCGGGCAAAGGCAGCCCGGCTGAAGCGATATAGGCCTTGGTGGCGGCTGGCGCGGCCAGTTTCCCGAAACCTGCAAGCAGGAACAGGGGAGCAATCAAAAGCCGTCCAAGCGGAGACAAATATCGGACAGAGCCGGTCACGGGGAATGCCTTGCGTCAGGTTGGTGCGAGGACGCGATTCCCATGTCTGGAATCGCGTCCGGTCTGGATATTGGGGGAAATTAGCCGAACAGCTTGGCGGCAGCCTTGGCGATCTGCTCACCCTGATGGCGAGCGCCTTCAAGCTCGATGGCGCTCGGCTGGCGCGAGCCGTCACCGCCGGTCAGTGTTGTCGCCCCGTAGGGGCTGCCGCCCACCACTTCGTCCAGCGTCATCTGGCCCTGATGGCTATAGGGCAGGCCGACAATGATCAGGCCGAAATGCAGCAGGTTGGTAATAATTGAGAACAGCGTCACTTCCTGGCCGCCATGCTGGGTTGCGGTCGAGGTGAAAGCGCCACCGACCTTGCCATTGAGCGCGCCGCGCGCCCATAGGCCCCCGGCCTGATCGAGGAAGCTCGCCATCTGCGAGGATATTCGGCCAAAGCGCGTGCCTGTACCCACGATAATGGCGTCGTAATGTTCCAGATCGGCGATGCTGGCAACCGGCGCGGCCTGATCGAGCTTGTAATGCGAGGCCTTTGCCACCTCTTCGGGCACCAGTTCCGGCACGCGTTTGATGTCCACGGTCGCACCGGTCGAGCGGGCGCCTTCAGCGACAGCATTGGCCATGGTTTCGATATGGCCATAGGCGGAATAATAGAGAACGAGAACTTTGGGCATGGGAAACTCCCTGGAATGACAAGCGCACGGGCTCAACGTGTCTGCGTCGAAGCTGAAGAAAAGATAGTCTCTGGGTTTTTGAAATATAATCCGTATAATTTTGAGACAACTATTCAGGAAAATAGATATGAATGGCCCCGGTACACCTACCCTGGATCAGCTTCAGGTGCTGCTCGCGGTCGTCGATACCGGCAGTTTCGCCGCCGCCGCCCGTCATCTGGGCAGGGCCACTTCCGCCATCAGCTATGCCATCGATACGCTGGAGGCCCAGCTCGATCTGGTGTTGTTCGATCGGGGCACCACCCGCAAGCCCCGGCTGACGCCGCAGGGTGAAGCGGTGCTGGCGGAAGCCCGCCTCGTTACCCACGGGGTGGACAGGCTCCGGGCGCGGGTGAGGGGGCTGGCGGAGGGGCTGGAAGCGGAAATTTCGCTGGCTGTGGATGTAATGTTTCCCACGGCCCGTCTGGTTGACGCCTTGCAGGCATTCCAGACAGCTTTTCCGACAGTTCCCTTGCGCCTCCATGTCGAGGCCTTGGGAGCGATCACCCAGCTTGTGCTCAACGGCACAGCCAGCATCGGCATAAGCGGACGCTTCCATCTGAACGGCAAGGGCATAGAACAGATCCAGATCGGCGGCACGCGCCTGATCCCGGTGGCAGCCCCCTTCCATCCGCTGGCCTGCCCGCAGGCACAAATTCCCGGAGCAGGGCGCGACCATATCCAGCTCGTGCTGACCGACCGCTCGCCGCTGACCGATGGCATTGACTTCGGCGTGATCGGGATCAAGACATGGCGGCTCGCTGATCTCGGCGCGAAACATGCGCTCCTGCTGGCGGGGGTCGGATGGGGCAACATGCCTGAAACCATGATCCGGCAAGATCTCGATGCCGGCCGGCTGGTGGAACTGAAATTGCCGGACTGGGGCGGCGGCATTTACGGCATGTCCATCATTCGCCGCACCGACAGCCATCCGGGCCCCGCGGGTCAATGGCTGATAGACCGCTTCGTCGGGCAGCTTGACGATCTGTCGGATGAGGAGAAGGAGTCTTATGTAACGGAGCCGTGATCCGCTGGAATGTTCATGCGCCGGACAACGCCCGCAACCCCGCTCTGGCGGAAGCCCCGGTTTCTGTCAGGCGTTCCTCGCGGGGTTGCATATGGATGTGCGATCCGCACTCGCCCGCGCTATTAAGCCGGGCAATCTCAATGCCAATGCCTGCGTGCTCATCGGCAATCGCACAGGTCAGTGCTTTCTGCGCGCTTGCTCGGCCCAAAATTAAAGCTGACTGGCAACGCTTCAGATGCGCGAACGGGCTGTGGCGTCAAAGTGACAATTATCGAAGTGCGTTTGGTTCCTTTCAAAGGAACCCTGCGTGCGTAGGTGGGGTCATCTTCAAAACCTCCTTCTTCGAACCACCAAAGGCTAGGAAGATGGACGGCATTTGTCAATGAGATCAAATATCTAGCCGGTCCAAACCGGGCAGCATTGCTGACGTTTATCCGGCAACCTTAAGGGTTTTATATAGAATATCTGTAGACAAATTATATCCATAACAAACCGTTTGTCAAAAAACAAGAAGGCCGGAGTTCTTCAACTCCGGCCTTCTGTTTCCGTATACGGAAAAGATTAGACGCTGTAGTACATGTCGTATTCGACCGGATGAGGCGTCATTTCATAGCGCAGGCATTCTTCCCATTTCAGCTCGGCATAAGACTCGATCTGATCCTTGGTGAAGACGCCGCCCTTGAGCAGGAAGTCATGATCGGCTTCGAGCGCAATCAGGCACTCACGCAGCGAACCGGCCACAGTCGGGATTTGCTTGAGTTCCGCCGGGGGCAGATCATAGAGGTTTTTGTCCATCGCCTCGCCCGGATCGATCTTGTTCTCGATGCCGTCAAGACCGGCCATCAGCATGGCCGAGAAGGCGAGATAGGGGTTCGCCGTCGGATCGGGGAACCGAACCTCGATGCGCTTCGCCTTGGGAGAGGTGCCGTGAGGAATACGGATCGAGGCCGAACGGTTGCGGGCGGAATAGGCCAGCAGCACAGGGGCCTCATAGCCCGGGACGAGGCGCTTGTAGCTGTTCGTCGATGGGTTGGTGAAAGCGTTCAGCGTCTTGGCATGCTTGAGGATGCCGCCGATGTACCACAGGCATTCCTGGCTGAGGTCGGCATACTTGTTGCCGGCGAACAGCGGCTTGCCGTCGCGCCAGATCGACTGGTGGCAGTGCATGCCCGAACAATTGTCACC
>JAATFR010000345.1 GCA_015655095.1 Hyphomicrobiales bacterium
CTAAATTTGGTTCTTGACCGGGTGGCGGAGGTATTCTGGCGCTTCACGCCACCCGCGCAGCGCCCGGCGCTAGCCGCCACACCAGAGCCCGCGCTGTGGCTGGCCATGCTGCAGGTAAGCTCCGCAAACGAGAACAAGCTGTTGTTCAAGACGTATACTAGCTTGATGCTGAGTGAACAGGCGCAAGCCCGCGTGTACGCCGTGTGGGAAACTAAAACGCCCCCGGCGGGCGTCAAACTCTCGGAAGACGACTACACCGACCTAGCTGCCACGCTGACCTTGCGGGCCTACCCCGGCTACGGCCAGATTTTGCAGGCTCAGCTCGGCCGCATCCAGAACCCCGACCGCCGCCTGCGGCTGCGCTACCTGCGGCCCGCTCTTTCGGATACGCTGGCCGTGCGCGACACCTTTTTTGCCGGCCTCGCCGACCGCAAGAACCGGGAGAAGGAGGCCTGATGTCCGGGGCGTTCGTCGAGAACGCGGCGGATATGGGTAACGAGCGGCACATGGGCGATCATGGCCTCGGCGAACAGGCGCTTGCGCTCATTGGTTTCGGATTCACCAAATAGCCGCCCCGTCTCCGTCAGGCTGATATCGCCGCCCTCGACCACCGCGAATCTCAGCAACTGCAGGGCTTCCGCGATCGGGAACAGTTCGTCTGTCGCCATCTGCATGTCGTCAGCCAGCGCCGGCAGGTCGGCCCGGCCCAGATAGGGTTCGCTCGCCAACGCCTCGATCAGGCCGGAGAGCCGGTTGGTGGAAACACGCGGCAGCTCCATCGACAAGGGATGAGCCGGGTGCGCCTCGCTGCGGGCGGCATGGGCAGCCGAAGGCTTCTCGCCTGTTGTCATAAGACCATAAATATCATCTACAAGGCTTTGGAATGTCGGGTCAAACCGGTTTCGTGGCTGGGTGAGGTCGACCTTTACCTCCGCCCTCACGCGTCCAGGATTTGAGCCCAGCACCAGGATGCGGTCGCACATAAGCACCGCCTCCTCGATGTTATGGGTGACAAGCAGGATGGATTTGATCGGCATCTTGCCCTCAACCCACAGATCAAGCAGATCCGTGCGCAAGGTTTCGGCCGTCAGCACGTCAAGCGCCGAGAACGGCTCGTCCATCAGCAATATGTCAGGATGGACCACGAGACCGCGGGCGAGGCCAACGCGCTGGCGCATACCGCCGGAAAGCTCCTTCGGGAACGCGCTTTCAAAGCCGTCCAGCCCTATCATGTCGATGGCGGCGAGTGCGCGCTGGTGGGTCTCCTCCTCGGGAATATGATGCGCATCAAGCCCGAGGCGCACATTCTCCAGCACAGTCAGCCAGGGAAAGAGGGCAAAGGTCTGGAACACCATGGCAATGCCGCGCGTGGGCCCCTCAATGGGCGCGCCCTTGAATTTAAGGTCTCCGGAGGTAGGCGCGGTCAGCCCGGCGATCGCGCGCAGGAGCGTCGATTTACCAGATCCCGAACGCCCCAGCAGGCCGACGATCTCCCCCTCCTTGAGGATCATGCTTACATCGTCAAGCACCACCAGTTCGCTCTGGCTGCCGCTCCGCTTGAAAGTCTGGCGCAGATGGCTCACATCGAGCACATGCTGACGTCCCTCATCAATGGCCTGCATTTGCGTGGATGATAGGCTCATGAAACCTCCTCTTGACCCGCTCAGGTCAGACGCAGACGGCGCTCGGCATAATTATTGAGCGGTCGCCACAGGATACGATTGAACAGGGTGACAAAGATCGCCATCACGGTAATGCCGAGCACGATGCGGGGATAGTCGCCGGCAAGCGTCGCCCTGGCAATGTAGGAGCCAAGCCCTTTCGCCTCCAGCCTCGTGTCGCCCCAGCTCACCAGTTCCGCCACCATGCTCGCGTTCCAGCAGCCGCCCGACGCCGTGATCGCTCCGGTCAGGAAATAGGTGAAGACACCCGGCAGCATCACCTTGCGCCACCAGTTGAGGCCACGCACCCGAAACGAGGCCGCAGCCTCCTTCAGATCGCCTGGAAAGGCGCTGGCCCCGGCAATAACGTTGAACAGAATGTACCATTGCGCGCCGAGGATCATCAGCGGGCTCAGCCAGATATTGGGGTTGAGATGGAAATGAAGGATGCCGACCACGACGACCGGAAACAGAAGATTTGCCGGAAAGGCGGCGAGAAACTGGGTGACGGGCTGGAGCGCGCGCGAAAGCTTCGGGTGAAGCCCGATCCAGATGCCAAGCGGAACCCAGAAGATCGAGGCAAGCGTGATCAGCACGACAACCCGGGCGAGCGTGTAGAAACCATACCGGATGGAAATCATAATATCCCCGGCGCCGATGGAGCCCGCCATCTCCCTGTAAAGCGCGTAAAGCCCGAAACCGGTAGCGATCGCCACGCAGGTCCACCAGATCGCGATGCCCAGATAGCGGCTGACTGTCCGCACCCCCTCGCCGCTTACCCGAGACGGCAGGCCAAAGGAACGCGAGAGCGGCTCAAGGCGGGCCAGGGTCATCCCGTTGACCATGGCAATGAAAGGTCTGACTGAATAGGCGACGAGCCGCCCCCGGC
>JAATFR010000101.1 GCA_015655095.1 Hyphomicrobiales bacterium
CTCGATGTCGTCGATCAGCGCGCCGGACAGCTTGGCCGGAAATTCTCAAATGAGGTGACCAGCATGGTCAACGCCGCCGAACACGCGGCAAGGAACATAGACGCCTCAGCGCACATGGCGACGGGAAACCTTCGTGCGACGGCGGAGGATATAGCAGCAAGCGAAGCCCGCGCCCGGGCACTGATGCACGACGCCTGGGAAAAGAATCGAAACGAGCTGATGGCCGTACTTGCGGACATCCGCGCCGCGCTCTCGGCGGGTCTCATCGACTTTAACCGCGCCAACAGCTCGTTCTATGACACCATGCTGAAAATGGGCGGTGCGGCGCAGATGGTGAGCGGCCATCTGGATGGCGCCGCGCGCGACCTGCAAAAGACCATGCGCGCGCTGGTGACGGCAGCGGATGAACGCGCGCGCGATCAGACGCTCTTGCCTGAAGGCCACTTCGAAGCGGCGGCAGCGCGGGCGCGCGATAACAGCGGCTACTGGGGATTGACGGAACTCGCCGCCATCGCCTCGGCGCTGCGCGGCGGCGCGCATGAGCCCGCGTCGGCGGATGCGCGCGAGCTGCTGGATGCGCTGAAACCCCATGCTGCTGTTCTGGAAAGCGCCCTTGCCAGGCCGGCGGCGTCAGCCCCCATCAGAAACGGCCATGCGCCTGAAGGCAACCCTGCCGTCCCGGCCGGGACCGGCGACGGTATCCGGCTCCTGAGCGGCCTGCGGCAGGACGACGCCCGCTTCCGCGCGGAAGCGGACCGCTTCATCGCCAGTTTCGACAGCGCGCTTTCCGGCATTGCCGCAGAGCGCGCGAGCCCGCTGCTGACCGAGATTTATCTGACCTCGGACCTTGGCAAGCTCTACCTGCTGCTGGTGCGATCGAGCGGACGGCCCGCCTGATCCTTCGTGATCTCGCCCAGCGTCCACAATGAGATGTCATTCAGCATCGGCGTCAGCGCCTTATTATAGGCCGTTACCACGTCGATCATCTTGCCAGCGGCCCCCACCATCACCGAAGACGTGAAATCACGGGTCGCCACCGTGCGCAGATCATCCTGCCTGGAAATGGAAACCAGAATTTCAAGCTTCACGACGCCAGCCCCGCCCTGCGAGCGGTCCACCGCAAAGGAGCGGATGTTCCCGCTTATCGCATAGTCGGCACGAAGCGCTGTGACGAGGTTTGAAACGCCACCGAAACGATTCATATTCTGCAACGAGGAGATGATCTGCGACTGGACGAGCAGCGGCATCGTATCGCTCCAGCGGGCGTCGGCATAATATTTCAGCTCCAGCGGGCTCGGCTGAAGCGCGATCCGGTCGGTGTCCAGCGCGCCTGCCGTGCTGAACGGCATGACCACGACCTGGGCACTGGTTGCGGCGAGGGCGCTTGCGTCAGGTCTTGCGGATGTGAGGGAGTAAAGGTCAGGCACAGGACCTGATGAAATAAAGCTCGACAGCGAACATCCCCCGAGGAGGACCGAAAGTGCCACTACGGGCGCCCAGCGCCTGAGAACGGGAAGAACAACATTCATTTCGCCTGCACCTCTGGCAATTTGTTGCCGGCGAGAAAGCCCGCCGGATTCTGCTGCGCCCTGACGATCATCCGGTCCAACACAGCGATTGTCTGCCGTGTCTGCTGGATCAGAAGCGGCACCTGTGTCAGCCCTGCATCCGAGAGCTTGTCGAAAGCCGGGCCGTTGCGCTCAATCAGCGCATTCAGCCCCTCCGCCACCTTGTTGAATTTGCTTGCCGCCTGCTGTGCCTCAGTCATGAACTCGCGCCCGTTCACAGAAACAAGCTGATTGGCGTTCTGCGTCAGAATGTCTAAGTTCTTCGATACCGTGTTCAGATTTGTGATGGCCTCGTTGATCTGGTCGGTGTTGGCCGCCACAGCCCCTGTAATCGCATTCAGATGGTCAAAGCTTTCTTTCACCGCCTGCTGATTCTCGACGACAAGCGTGCTCATCTGCATGATCAGCTTGTTGGCGTTCTGGATCATTTCCGGAGCTGTCGTCTGCAACTCCTGCATGGCGGAGGGGACGGAGTGAATGACCGGATAATGATCTTCCGCATGATCGACCAGCGGAGCCGATTCCGGTTTTCCACCAGAAAGCTCGATCTGTGCGACACCGGTGATGCCAGACATCTGGAGCCGGGCGACCGAGTCAATCTTGACCGGTGTGCGTGGATCGAGCTGCAAAATGGCAACGACCTTGTTGGGATCGTCCTCAGCCAGATAAAGATCCGTGACCGTACCTACCGGAAGCCCGTTGAACTGCACCGATGAAGAGGTGCGAAGGCCAGACACGGACCCCTGAAAGATCACCTCATAATAGGAATAGCTTTTGTTCACCTGCAATTGCCCAAGCCAGAGCAGGAAGCCGAACATGCCCAGCACTGCAAACAGCGCGAACGTTCCGACCAGAACATTGTTTGACTTGATCTCCATGGATCATTCCCCGTGAAAGGCCGCGCGGGCGCGCGGTCCGTGGAAATATTCGCGCACCCAGGGATGATCGCTCTTTTCCATGTCGGCGAGCGTGCCATTCAGGATGACCTTCTTGTCAGCCAGGACCGCAATCCGGTCACAGGTCGCATAGAGGGTATCGAGATCGTGCGTCACCAAAAAGATCGACAGTCCCAGCGTGTCGCGCAATGTCTTGACAAGATCGTCGAAAGCCGCCGCCCCGATGGGATCGAGCCCCGCCGTCGGCTCGTCGAGGAAGAG
>JAATFR010000369.1 GCA_015655095.1 Hyphomicrobiales bacterium
CGGCTTGACGTCGGCCCGCTGGGCGCTGTTGAACTGCACGATCGGCACGTCCGGCGGAATAAGGATCTTGCGCGTGCCTCCCGGGAAGCTCAGCGTCAGTTCGAGGCCATTGGGGCTTGCCACGACCTGGTCGCCGACGGTTCCGTTGGTCATGCGGGCGCCGGGTTTGGAATCCCAGTCGCGCTCGCCCTCCCCGCTCTTCAGGCCCGGCGGAAAGACATGGACCTCGAGCGAGCGCCCGACGCCGTCGGGCTGCGGCATCTGGGCGGTGCCGATGAAGCTGCCAGGATGGATGGAATCGATCTTGATCGGAACGATTACCCGTACTTTCCAATCCGGGGTCAGGCCGACTGCGACGGTCTGGCCGTCCTTGGTCTTGAGATCCAGGGTCTGCCCGTCGAGCGACTCGACCTCGCCGCGGAAGATCTTGCGTGGTGCATCCTGCGCGGCCGCCGGCACGATCAGCGCCAGCGCCAATGCGCCCCCAAGCCAATATGAATAGGTCATCTTCGAGCTCCATGCCCCCAGGCTGGGCGCAGCATAATGATCCCGCCCGCCAGCGCGATTCACTTTGGCGCGAGCTTTCGATCAGGCGGCCTTTGCCTGGATGGCGCGGCGCACATGATAGACTGCCTGGAACAGCACCTCGACACCCGCACCGGGCTTCACCGCTTCGGTCGCCAGATGGCGGCGGAACAGGCGGGCACCGGGGCGGCCCGGAAAGAGACCGATCATATGACGGGTGATCGAACTCAGCCGAACCCCCAGCGCCAACTGCCCCTCGATATAGGGCGCCATCGCCTCGATCGCCTCGAAGCCATCAGCAACGGGAGCAGCGTCACCGAACAGTTCCGGATCCACCGCCAGCAGGATTTCGGGGTTCTGATAGGCCTCACGGCCGATCATGACGCCATCGAGATGCGCACAATGCTGCCGCCAGGAGCCGACGTCCTTGATGCCGCCATTGATGGCGATGGGAAACCCGGGATTGGCCTGCTTCAGCCGATAGACCCGGCCATAGTCGAGCGGCGGCACATCGCGGTTCTCCTTGGGGCTGAGCCCCTTCAGCCACGCCTTGCGGGCATGCACGATGAGGGCATCGACGCCGGCCGCGCGCACGGCGGCGGTCATGCGGTCGAGCGCAAGCTCGGGATCCTGGTCATCGATACCGATCCGGCATTTGACGGTGACAGGCACCTGCACCGCCGCCTTCATCGCCGCCACACAGTCGCCCACCAGGTCCGGTTCCGCCATCAGGCAGGCCCCGAAGCGGCCTTCCTGTACGCGATCGGACGGACACCCGACATTGAGATTGATCTCGTCATAGCCTAGCCCGGCGCAGATGCGAGCCGAAACGGCGAGATCCTTCGGGCTGGAACCGCCGAGCTGAACCGCAACCGGATGCTCCTGGGGCGCGAATTCGAGCAGACGCTGCCGGTCGCCGTGAATCACGGCCCCGGTGGTCACCATCTCGGTATAGAGCAGCGCGTGCCTCGACAGGACGCGATGAAAGAACCGGCAATGCCTGTCCGTCCAGTCCATCATAGGCGCCACGGCGAATCTATGTACTTGAAATTGCTTCATTTTTTCGTAGTTTCAAATTCTTAAGTCGTTTTGAGGCACCCAATTTTACGCCTCGTTCTGACCCTTTTCGACCCAGTTTCAGTTTGAAGTGCACACGGATTGCACACGAAAAATGGCTATGTTCACCAAGCTTCCCTCCGGCACCTGGCGCGTCCAAATTCGGCGCAAGGGCCGTTATGTCAGCGAGACCTTCCAGCGCCGCGAAGACGCCCGGCGTTGGGCGCTTGGGGCCGACGTCAAAGCCGACCGCGGCGAGGCTCCGATCAGTTCCCGTATCGCCAAGATCAAGACGTTTGGTGAACTCATCGATCTTCATATCGAGGACATGACCGCTGTCGGAAAGACACCGCTTCAATCCAAGGCCGCAACGCTTGATCTTCTGAACCGAGAACTCGGAAAATGCAAGATTCCCGCTCTCGATCGCGAGCGACTGATCAAATTCGGACGTGATCGCGCCGACCAAGGCGCCGATCCTGTCACCCTGGGCATCGACATCGGCTTGATCAAGCTCATACTTTCGCATGCAGCAGCCATTCATGGCCTCGAGGTGAAAGTCGAAC
>JAATFR010000244.1 GCA_015655095.1 Hyphomicrobiales bacterium
ATTTGGCTCGCCGGTCGAGCCGCTCGACCAGCCGGCCGGTCAGCCGCTCCACGAAGCGTTCAGGCAGCAGATAGCGCAAATTGGCGCGGCGCTGGAGCACGCGGGCGATACGCTTGCCCTCCAGAGCGGGGATGAGTCCCCGCCGGACGGTTTCCACTTCGGGCAATTCGGGCATGAGGTCTTTGACTTCTGGTTAACTCTGTCGCGCCGTCCAGCGTAGCGCCCGGCGGCGGCCTGCGCTATGGTCGCGCGCATGAATGGCGAACCTCATATCTCTCCGGACGAGTCTTCGCGCCCTGATGATGGCGCAACCACGCATTTCGGCTATAGGGACGTTCCCGAAGCCGAAAAGGCGAAGCTCGTTCACGATGTTTTCGAGCATGTAGCCGGGCGCTACGATCTGATGAATGACCTCATGTCCGGCGGGCTTCATCGCGCCTGGAAGCAGGCGATGATCGACTGGCTCTCGCCGCCGCAGAACGGGCGGCCCTTCAGGCTCATCGACGTGGCGGGCGGGACCGGCGACATAGCCTTCCGGCTTCTGGACCGGGCGGGGCCCAACGCGAGCGTTGCGGTCTGCGACATCAACCGGCATATGCTGGGTGTGGGGCGCTCCCGCGCAGAAGCCCGCGCCTATGAGGGCAGGGTGGAGTTTGCCTGCGGCGATGCAGAAAGGCTGCCCTTTCCCGACCGCTCGTTCGACGCCTACACCATCGCCTTCGGCATCCGCAATGTGACCCACATAGACAGAGCCATCGCCGAGGCCTACCGGGTGCTCAAGCCCGGCGGCCGGTTTCTCTGTCTGGAATTTTCGGCGGTGGCCGTGCCGCTGCTCGACAAGATTTATGACAGCTATTCCTTCAATATGATCCCCCGCATGGGCAAATGGGTCACGGGCGATGGCCAGCCGTATCAATATCTGGTCGAGAGCATTCGCAAGTTTGCCGATCAGGAGCGCTTCCTTTCCATGATCGAGGCGGGGGGCTTCCGGCGCGCGCAATATCGCAACCTCACCGGCGGGGTCGCTGCCATCCATTCCGGCTGGCGGCTTTAGGACGGCGATGTTCTCCTCGATTCATCACATGATCAGGCTCGTGCGCGCGGCGCGCGTCATGAGTCGCCATGACGCCCTGATTCCCGGCGAGCTGAGGGCGCAACTTCCCCCCGGCACCTCCGTTCTGATCGCGCTCGCCCGGCTGCGCTTTCCATGGGAAGCAAAGCCGGAGCTGGTTGTCCGCAGCGACAATACCAAGGGAGAGCGGCTTGCCGTCGCGCTGGCGGCGCTGGGGCCGTCCTACATCAAGCTTGGCCAGTTTCTGGCGACTCGCGCCGATATTATCGGCAGCGCGCTCGCCGATGATCTGGGCGAACTGCGTGACCGCCTGCCGCCCTTCCCTCGCGAGATGGCGATTGCGATCATTGAGCAGGAACTGGGCCGTCCCCTCGACCAGATATTTGCTGAATTCAGCGAGCCGATCGCTGCCGCATCGATCGCCCAGGTTCATCGCGCGCGTACGGTGCCGGACAGCTTTTATCCCCAAGGCCGCGAGGTCGCGGTGAAGGTGCTCCGGCCGGGGGTCGAGGCGCAGTTCGACGATGATCTGGCAAGCTTTTTCTGGATTGCGGCGCGCGCAGAGCGCCATACGCCATCCGTCCGCCGGTTGCAGCCGACCCGGATCGTCCAGACATTGGCCGATTCCGTGAAGCTTGAAATGGACCTGCGACTCGAGGCCGCCGCCATGTCCGAAATGGCGGAAAATGTCGCGGATGATGAAGGCTTCCGGGTCCCGGAGGTTGATTGGGAGCGCACGGGTCAGCGCGTGCTCACGCTTGAGTGGGTTGGCGGCATCCCTTCGGGGGATGTCGCGAGTCTGCGGGCCGCTGGCCTCGACATAAAGGGGCTCAGCACGAACATCATCCAGTCGTTCCTGCGTCATGCGATGCGGGATGGTTTCTTTCATGCCGACATGCATCAGGGCAATCTGTTCGTGGACCCGGACGGAACGCTGGTCGCCGTTGATTTCGGCATCATGGGC
>JAATFR010000307.1 GCA_015655095.1 Hyphomicrobiales bacterium
ATCGAGGCGGCGCTCGCGCGCAAGAACTGGATGAAGCCGCTGGCCGACGATGAAATCCCGGTCGTCCGCGCCTCCGTTACAAAGGCGCAGGTCAATCAATCCAGTGGGCAGGCCAATGGGCAGACAGCAGGTTCGGTGGCCAGCTAGCGGAAGGCGGGTTCATCGAAGCTGCGAAGCTTGCGCGAGTGCAGGGTTTCCACCCCGCTCTCGCGGATCAGGCGCAGCGCCTCGAGCCCGATGGACAGGTGCTGGCTCACGCGCTGGCGGTAGAAACTGTTGGCCATGCCGCGCAGCTTGATCTCGCCGTGGAGCGGCTTGTCCGACACGCACAGAAGCGTGCCATAGGGCACCCTCATGCGGAAGCCGTTGGCGGCCACCGCCGCGCTTTCCATATCGACGGCGATGGCGCGGCACTGGTTGAAGCGAACGTAAAGCTCGTCATATCTGAGTTCCCAGTTGCGGTCGTCGGTCGAGACCACGGTGCCGGTGCGCATCCGGGTTTTCATGTCCGGGCCGCCAAGCCCCGTGACGCGTTCGACCGCTTCCTGAAGGGCGACCTGCACCTCGGCGATGGTGGGCACCGGCACCCAGGGCGGCAGGTCGTGGTCGAGCACATGGTCGTCGCGGACATAGGCGTGGGCGAGGACGTAATCGCCCAGCATCTGCGAGCGGCGCAGGCCGCCGCAATGACCGATCATCAGCCAGCAATGCGGGCGCAACGGGGCCAGATGGTCCGTGATGGTTTTGGCGTTGGAGGGGCCGACGCCAATATTGATGAGGGTGACGCCCAGACTGTCCTCGCGAACGAGGTGATAGGCGGGCATCTGGGGCAGGGACTGGGCGCGAAGGCTGACATCAGGAGGCGGCGCGCCGCATTCCTGCACGATGTCGCCCGGCTCGACGAACCTGACATAGCCGTCGGGGCCGCCTCCTTCCGCCATGAGCTGGCGCCCCAGCGCGATGAATTCATCGACATAGCGCTGATAGTTGGTGAAGAGGACCAGACGTTGGCAATGCTTCGGGTTGGTGCCGGTGTAGTGATAGAGCCGCATCAGGGCGAGATCGACCCGCTCGGCGGTGAACAGAGCCAGCGGAAAGGCCCCGCCCGGCGGGGTGCGGTGGGTGCCATTGACGATGGTGTCGTCGATTTCCGCGAGATCGGGCAGCGCGAAGACAGCCTGAAGGTCCCGGATCGACTCCGGGCCGATGTCGGTGGTTGCTTCCTCCACGATGAAGGGCAAGGGCACGGGCCGGTGGCTCACGCCGACCAGCACCTCGACGCCGTGATAGCTGATCAGCCGCTCGATCTGGGCCCGGTAATAGTCGTCGAAAAGGTCGGGCCTCGTCAGCGTGGTGCCATAGGTGCCGGGATAGGGCAGCGTGCCCCAGGACGGGCGGCGGTCATAGACAAGGTCTTCCGGCCCGACGCTGATGCCCAGATAGGGATAGCAGGCGCCGTCTGCCGCAGCGCCGAGCGGATCGCCCGTCCGCTCCCCCGCGGCGAACCGCTCGAACCGGTTCCGTATTGTTTGGGCCGAGCGGCCATAGATTTCATGAATATGGGCCATGGCCTCATCCACGCTCCGGCAGCGCTTGAGATTGCGGGCCGGATGGGCGGGCTGGGGGGGTGTGGTCATGAAGAAGGGGCTCCAGTGCGTCAGGCCGACATTGCGGCATGACTGGCGCTTGCAGGCAAGGGGCGTTCATCCATGACTGCCCCTTGCAATGCGCAGTATATATTATGGATAATATATCGGGTTCATTCCAGCTACCTGCTTTATCGGGAGCCTGTGACAAACGGATCACCGGGCATAAGCGTCTCTCGCTTGACCCGCCGGGGAAAACCCTTATAAATCCCCGCTCTCGGGGCCGTCCGGCTTGAAGGGCATGCCGTGGCCGCCCGAAATGCGTATCGTTCGCCGCCAATTCCCTGGCTTTGCTGGGATCTTCAGCGGGTGGCGACAAAAATCTTAGGAGAGCAAAATGCCCAAGTTGAAGACGAAGAGTGGTGTGAAGAAGCGTTTTTCTCTCACCGCATCGGGCAAGGTGAAGCGCGGCCAGGCTGGCAAGCGGCACGGCATGATAAAGCGCACCAACAAGCAGATTCGCAATCTGCGCGGCACAACCGTGGTCAATGCACGGGACGCCGAGCGCATTGTGAAAATTTTCGCGCCCTACGGGCTCTGAAACCGTCTGCTTATAAGGAGTTCTCATCATGTCGCGCGTGAAACGGGGTGTAACAGCCCATGCCCGTCATAAAAAGGTTCTGGACAAGGCGAAGGGCTATTATGGCCGTCGCAAGAATACCATCCGCATCGCCAAGCAGGCGGTCGAAAAGGCAGCCCAGTATGCCTATCGTGACCGTCGCGCGAGGAAGCGCAACTTCCGCGCGCTGTGGATTCAGCGCATTAATGCCGCTGCCCGCGAGCAGGGCCTGACCTACGGCCGATTTATCGACGGCCTCAACAAGGCTGGCATTGAGGTGGACCGCAAGGTGCTTGCGGATCTTGCCGTGCATCAGCCCGAGGCCTTCAAGGCCCTGGTCGATCAGGCGGAAAAGGCGCTCGCAGCCTGATATAGCGCTGCCCGCATAACTGACCGTACAAGGGTTCGGGGTTCCGTGAGGGGTCCGAACCCTTTTGCTTTTGACATCCGGGATGACACCATGTCGAGCGACATCGAAACGTTGGAGCGGCTTGAGGCCGAGTTTCTGGCCGCCGTGAAGGACGCACTGGACGAGCCGACGCTCGATGCCGTGCGTGTGGCGGCACTGGGCAAAAAGGGCCGGATTTCGGACCTGATGAAGGGGCTCGGCGGCATGAGCGCCGAAGAGCGCCAGTCGATGGGGCCGCTGCTCAATGGCCTCAAGGACCGGATCGGCGAGGCGCTGGCCGCCCGCAAGGCCGAACTCCACGACCTGAAGCTTGCCGCGCGCCTTGCCAGCGAGCGCATCGACGTCACGCTTCCGGTACGCGAAAGCCCGCTTGAGGCGGGCCGCATCCACCCGCTCACCCAGGTCTGGGACGAGGTCGTAACGATCCTCGCCGATCTCGGCTTCGCCGTGGAGCAGGGGCCGGACATCGAAAGCGATTTCTACAATTTCACCGCGCTCAACTTTCCCGAAGGCCATCCGGCGCGGGAAATGCACGACACTTTCTATTTCGAGCCCCGCGCGGACGGCGCCCGCCCGCTGCTGCGCACGCACACGAGCCCGGTCCAGATGCGCACCATGGAAAAGGGCCAGCCGCCGTTCCGCTTCGTCGCGCCCGGGCGCACCTATCGCTGCGACAGCGACCAGACCCATACGCCCCAGTTCCACCAGATCGAGGGTCTCGTTGTCGATGAAAACACCCATCTGGGCCATCTGAAATGGACGCTGGAGGAATTCCTGCGCGCCTTCTTCGAGGTCGATGGCGTGGAGCTGCGCTTTCGCCCCTCCTTCTTTCCGTTCACGGAACCCTCCATGGAGGTCGATGTGCGCTGCGCGCGTCTCGGCAACGAGATCCGCATCGGCGAGGGCAACGACTGGCTGGAAATTCTGGGCTGCGGGATGATTCATCCCAATGTGCTGAAGAGCGCGAACATCGATCCGGAACGCTATCAGGGCTTTGCCTGGGGCATCGGGCTCGACGGGCTCGCCATGCTCAAATATGGCATCCCGGACCTGCGCGCCTTCTTTGAAAGCGACCTGCGCTGGTTGCGCCATTACGGCTTTTCCGCACTGAATATTCCGACGCTTTCAGGAGGGCTTTCCCTATGAAATTCACCCTCTCCTGGCTGAAGGATCATCTTGAAACCGACGCGACCCTCAATGAGATCGCGGAGCGTCTGACCACGCTCGGCCTTGAGGTCGAGGGCATCACCGATCCGGCGAAGAAGCTCGGCGCCTTCACGGTGGCGAAGATCATTGAGGCAGTGCCCCATCCCGATGCCGACAAACTGAAGCTCTGCAAGGTTGAGACGCTGATCGATGGCAAGCGCGAGATCCAGCAGGTCGTCTGCGGCGCGCCCAATGCAAGGTCCGGCATTTTCGGCATTTTCGCGCCTTCGGGGGCGACCATTCCAGTCAATGGCATGGTGCTGAAACCGACGAAAATTCGCGGCGTCGAGTCGAACGGCATGATGTGTTCCGAGCGCGAGCTGGAACTTTCAAACGAACATACCGGCATCATTGAGCTGGGCGATGGTTTCGAGGTTGGCATGCTGGCGGCGGAAGCGCTGGGCCAGAACGACCCCATGATCGAGATCGCCATCACGCCGAACCGGCCCGATTGCCTCGGGGTTTACGGCATCGCCCGTGATCTGGCGGCGTCGGGCCTTGGCCTGCTGCGGCAGGGCAACATTGCGCCGGTCGCGGGGGCGTTTGAAAATCCGGTGACCATTGCGATTGAACCGGACAGTGATACGGCCTGTCCGGTGTTCGCCGGGCGGCTGATCCGGGGCGTCAAGAACGGTCCGTCGCCGGAATGGATGCAGCGTCGCCTGCGCGCGGTCGGCCTGCGCCCGATCAATGCGCTGGTCGATGTCACGAACTATATCTCCTGCGACCGCGCTCGCCCGCTTCATGTCTATGATGCCGCGAAGCTTCAGGGGGCGGTCCGCGCCCGGCTGGGCCGCGAGGGCGAGAGCTTCACCGCGCTCGATGGCAAGAGCTATGACGTGGACGCGGACATGTGCGTGATCGCGGACGAGGCGCAAGTGCTGGGGCTTGCGGGTATCATGGGCGGCGAGGCTTCCGGCTCGACCGGGGCAACCACCGACGTGTTCGTCGAAAGCGCCTGGTTCGATCCCGTCCGTACCGCCCGGACCGGGCGGCGCACGGGCATCGTGTCGGACGCGCGCTATCGTTTCGAACGTGGCGTCGATCCGGCCTTCGTGCTTTCAGGGCTTGAGCTTGCGACGCGGATGATCGTGGAAATCTGTGGCGGCACACCCTCCGAAGTCACCGTGGCGGGCCGTGCGCCAGAGCCGGAAAAGCGGGTGCTGTTCGATCCGGCGCGCACACAAAAGCTGAGCGGTCTTGCGCTGGACGTGAGCGAGCAGACCCGTATCCTCTCGGCACTCGGCTTTGTGGTGACGCCGCAGGGCGGCCTGCTTGACGTGCTGGCGCCCTCATGGCGGCTCGATATTGACGGGTCCGCTGATCTGGTTGAGGAAATCGTTCGTGTCCATGGGCTGAACAAGGTTGTTTCCGTGCCCTTGCCGCGGCCCGATGGCATTGCCCGCCCCGTGGTCACGGGCACACAGCGCCGCGACCGGCTGGCGCGCCGCGTGCTCGCCACGCGCGGACTGGTCGAAACCGTCAACTGGTCTTTCATTCCGGCGCGGGATGCGGCGCTTTTCGGTGGCGGCGATGAGGCGTCCCCTCAATTGCGGTTCGCCAATCCCATTTCCGCCGACATGAGCCATATGCGCCCAAGCCTGCTTGCCGGCCTTATCGCGGCGGCTGGGCGCAATATCGCGCGTGGCTTCCCCGATCTCGCGCTCTTCGAAGTCGGCCAGCAGTTCGCGGGCGATGGTCCCGAGGATCAGAAGCAGGCAGCCTCCGGCATCCGGCGCGGGACCGCCCGGCCACAGGGAGCGGGCCGTCACTGGCAAAGTACGGGTGGACAGGGCAAGGCGGGCCCGGTCGAGGCGCTCGACGCCAAGGCCGATGCGCTGGCGCTGCTGGCCGCGCTTGGGGTGCCGGCAGCCAATCTCCAGATCACGGCGGATGCGCCCGCCTGGTATCACCCCGGTCGCTCCGGCGTGGTCCGTATGGGGCCGAAGACAGTGCTCGCAACCTTTGGCGAGCTTCATCCGGCGGTCCTGCACGATATGGATGTGGCCGGGCCTCTGGTGGGCTTTGAGGTTCTGCTTGACTCCATCCCGGAGCCGAAGCGCAAGGCGACGCGGGCGCGGCCGCCGCTCGACCTTTCTGGTCTGATGCCGCTGCGCCGCGACTTCGCTTTCGTGGTCGATGCGCAGGTGCCGGCGGGCGATCTGCTGAGGGCAGCACGGGGCGCGGACAAGCAGCTTGTCTCCGAGGTCACGCTGTTTGACCTGTTCGAGGGCGGGGCGCTTGGCGAAGGCAAGAAGTCGCTGGCCATCGAGGTTACCATCGAGCCGCACGAGAAGACGCTGACGGAAGAAGAGATCGAGGCCGTCTCGAAGAAGATTGTTGCGGCGGTCGAGAAGGCAACAGGCGGTAGCCTGCGGTCCTGACGCTACGTCTCAATGGGGCTTTTCCATCATGGGGGCTGTGGGGGTGACAAAGCCTCCCAGCCCGCTACTCTTTCCTCAACTAAAAGAATAAAGAGGGAGGATGGACCATGGGCGCGCCCGGGCAGATTGCGACGGACCAGTTTGAATGTCTCACCTATGAGGTCGCGGAGCATGTCGCGACCCTCACCATCAACAGGCCGCAGCGGCGCAATGCGCTGAACCGGCGGGCCTATGCCGAGGTCGAGGCCGGTTTCCGCGCGGCCTCCGCCGACAAGGATATCCGCTGCCTCATCATCACGGGATCGGACCCGGCCTTCTGTTCCGGCGAGGACGTGAAGGAAATGATGACAGGAGCTGAAAAGGACAAGAGCATCACCCGCCTTACGGCCGTCCGCCCCGCGCCGACGCCGGCCGCTGTCGCCGCGCTCGAATGCGAAGTGCCGGTGATCGCGGCGATCAACGGCCCCGCGGTCGGCTGGGGGATGGAACTCACGCTTTTCGCTGATATCCGCATCGCCTCGGAGCGCGCGCAGATGGGTGAAATCTTCATCAGGCGCGGGCTTGTTTCAGATGTCGGCGGCCTTTGGCGATTGCCCTCGCTGGTCGGTCCCGCCAAGGCATCGGAACTGCTGTTCACCGGCGACGTGATCGATGCCGCAGAGGCGCACCGCATCGGGCTCGTGTCCAAAGTGGTGCCCCATGGTGAACTGCTGGTAGAGGCCCGGGCTCTTGCAACCCGTATTGCCGCCAATGCGCCGCTGGCGCTGCGCTATATGAAGGAGGGCCTGCGGCGCACGGCCTATGGCAATCTCGACGAAATCGGCGGCTGGGTCAGCCAGACGCTCGGCACACTGTTCCAGACGGCGGATCATCGCGAGGGGGTGGCGAGTTTCCTTGAGAAGCGCGCGCCCCGGTTTACTGGCAACTGAGGCGGACCGGAGACCAAACATCATGGCGCTCTTCTTCGATCAGGACTGGTTCGATGCCCGGCTGCGGGAGGCGGCGCTCAGCCTTGCCGATGTGGCCTCGGCCCTTCGCCTGCCCGAGGCGGCGGTGCGTGAAATCTGGAAGGATCAGCGCGAACTGGGGCAGACGGATGTCGCAACCCTCGCCCGGCTTCTGGGGGCGTCGCCTGAGGATGTGGTGCTCCATGCGGGCGTCGCCACGCCCCTGCCGCAAACAAAACCCCCGGCTCCGGTCGGCCCTGCCCCGGCGGGTCTTGCAGATGTGATTCAGCGGCTCGATGAGCTTTCCGCGCGCTTTACCCGGCTGGAACGGGCGATTGCAGACCTGCAATCGCTCGTCATCGCGACCCGTGGCGAGCCCCGAAGCGGGGATTGATTATTTTTTGGTCTCCGCCAGCGCCTTCAATTGTTCCTGCATGGCGGCGATCTGCTCTTTCAGCTCGCTCAGCTCCGTCTCGCGGGCGGGTTCAGGGGTCTGGGCGGCATCAGCGGGGGGCTCGCTTTTCTCGCTGCGGCTGCTGGCGGGTATGCGTGGCGCGAAGGGCGTGAACATGCGCACGGCGCTTTCGAACATGGCGAGGTTCTGGCGCACCTGATCCTCAAGCTGCTCGAACCGGCCCCGGCCGCCGAAGGCGTTCGCGAGGCGTTCGCGCATCTTGGTCTGGTCGCGCGAAAAGCTGTCCATGCTCATTTCCAGATAGGAGGGAATGAAGCTCTGGAGGCTGTCGCCATAGAAGCGGATGAGCTGGCGCAGAAAATTGATGGGCAGCAGATTCTGCCCCTTTCCCTCTTCCTCGAAGATGATCTGGGCGAGCACCGAACGTGTGATGTCCTCGCCAGTCTTGGCGTCATGCACGAGAAATTCGCGGCCATTTTTCACCATCTCGCACAGATGGTCGAGCGTCACGTAACTCGATGTCGCGGTGTTGTAGAGACGGCGGTTTGCATATTTTTTAATGACGATTACGTCATCGTCGCCTACAGCGGATTTTTTTGCCACTACCCTACCCAACTGTTGTGCGGGATTGGCCGGTTCAACTTCAAACCGTGGCATGCCGGGCAGAACAGTCCTGATCGCCGACATTGCCGCGGTCGTGCCGAAAATATCCGACCTCACACGCTGGACCTCACAGAATGCTATCTCACTCGCTTTTGCCGCACTGCGCAAGTATGCGGCAAAGGTGCGACAATAGCAGGCAAGACCGGCAATTTTCGCGTTTGCGTGAGGGCTCCGGCTGGGGCAGCATGGCCGCAAACAGGGGATGGAACGCTGGCTCACCGGGCCGCAAGTCGCCGTCATCGTGAAATGGAGATGGGTATGTCGCAAAATGGTGTGGTAATTGTCGGCGCGGCGCGTACGCCGGTCGGTTCGTTCAATGGGGCTCTGTCGAGCCTGCCGGCCCATGATCTGGGTAAAATTGCGATTACAGCGGCGCTGGAGCGCGCAGGCGTTGCGGTCGATCAGGTTTCCGAGGTCATCATGGGCCAGGTGCTTCAGGGCGCCCAGGGCCAGAACCCGGCCCGTCAGGCCTCGGTCAATGCCGGTCTTCCTGTGGAAGTGCCCGCCTGGGGCGTCAACCAGCTCTGCGGTTCGGGCCTGCGCGCCGTCGCCCTTGGCTTTCAGGCGATCCTCAACGGCGACAGCGACATCGTCGTTGCCGGCGGTCAGGAAAGCATGAGCAGGGCCGTCCATGCCGCTCACATGCGCAACGGCACCAAGATGGGCGACGTCCAGTTCGTCGATACCATGATGATCGACGGCCTGACGGATGCCTTCCATGGCTATCCGATGGGTGTGACGGCTGAAAACGTCGCCCGGCGCTGGCAGATCACCCGCGAGGAGCAGGATGCCTTCGCCGTCGCCTCGCAGAACAAGGCCGAGGCAGCCCAGAAGGCGGGCCGGTTCAAGGATGAGATTGCGCCCGTCACGATCAAGGGCCGCAAGGGCGATACGGTCGTGTCCGAGGATGAATATATCAAGCCCGGCGTTACGCTCGACGGCATTAAGGGTCTTCGCCCGGCCTTCGAGAAGGACGGTTCTGTCACCGCGGCCAATGCCAGCGGCATCAATGACGGTGCCGCCGCCGTAGTATTGATGAGCGCCGAGAAAGCGAAGGCTGAAGGCAAGAAGGTGCTCGCCCGCATTGTTTCCTGGGCGCAGGCCGGTGTCGATCCCTCGGTCATGGGGTCAGGCCCCATTCCGGCCTCGCGCGCGGCGCTGAAAAAGGCCGGATGGTCCGTCGACGATCTCGATCTGGTCGAGGCCAACGAGGCCTTCGCCGCACAGGCGCTTGCCGTCAACAAGGACCTCGGCTGGAACGTGGCGAACGTGAACGTCAATGGCGGGGCCATCGCCATCGGTCATCCGATCGGCGCTTCGGGCGCCCGCGTTCTCGTCACTCTCATCCATGAAATGGAAAAGCGCGACGCGAAAAAGGGGCTGGCCACATTGTGCATCGGTGGCGGTATGGGTATTGCAATGTGTATTGAGCGCGCCTGACAGAACAGACGCCGCGGGCGGACCACCGGGGGGTGGCCTGCCCGCAGCTCCCAGAAACGCCAGAGGAAAAGAACTTGTCCGAAAAACAACGCATTGCCATCGTCACCGGGGGCACGCGCGGCATCGGGGCCGCGATTTCAGTCGCTCTCAAGAGGGTGGGCTACAAGGTCGCCGCCAACTATGCGGGCAATGACGAGGCCGCCAACGCCTTTTCTAAAAAGCACGATATTCCCGTCTTCAAATGGGATGTGGGCGACTATGACGCCTGCGTGCAGGGCATTGCCGCCGTCCAGCAGCAACTGGGTCCGGTCGACACCATCGTCAACAATGCGGGGATAACGCGCGACGCCATGCTGCACAAGCTGACGCCGCAGGCATGGCGCGATGTGATCAGGGTCGATCCCGAATCCATGTTCAACATGTGCCAGCCGCTGATCCTGCAGATGCGGGAAGCGGGCTTCGGGCGCATCATCAACATCTCGTCGATCAATGGCCAGAAGGGCCAGATGGGTCAGACCAACTATTCAGCGGCCAAGGCGGGCGTGATCGGCTTCACCAAGGCGCTAGCGCAGGAAGTGGCGAAAAAGGGTGTCACGGTCAATGTGATCTGCCCCGGCTATATCGACACGGACATGGTTGCCGCCGTGCCGGAAAAGGTGCTGGAGGGGATCATTGCCGGCATTCCGGTCGGACGACTCGGCAGCGCCGGGGAGATGGCCCATGCCGTGCTTTTTCTGGCTGACGAGAACGCCGGTTTCATCACCGGCTCGACGTTGACCGCCAACGGCGCGCAGTTCATCGCGGGCTGATCGATATGCCCCCGTCCACGACCGGACGGGGGCTTTGATTCAGTCAGGCGTGTCAGTCCGGGCGCGACCAGTGGGCTGGCGCCATCTTGAAGCCTGAATATGAGAAGCCCGGCGCGACCGTGCAGCCGGCCAGGGTCCAGCCTTCAGGCGCCCGTGCCGTTTGCCAGTATCGGGTGGGCACCACGATCTGGGGGCGCTCCCCCTGCGCGATGCCGGGGCCGAGGCGCAGCGTGGCCGACTCCCGGGGCCCCTTTTCGTCAAGATGGGCGGCTATCGTCAGGAGCAGCGGGCTGCCCGCATACCAGTGCCAGACCTCGGTGGCGTCCACCCGGTGCCAGTGTGAAACCTCGCCAGCTTTGAGAAGATAATAGATCGCGGTCGAGTGCGACCTTATCCCGTCGCCCATTTCGTCCCGGAAGGTTTCGAGGAAATGGCCCCCTTCGGGATGGGGCCTGAGGCCGAGGAGGGCGATCATATCCTCCGCGCTCATGTTCGGATCATGGCTCATGTCAGGCGTCAGAAATTGTCTTTACGGCGGCGGGTTTCCGCGAACACGTCCACTAGCGGCGCGCCAGTGAGACCCACAGTCTCCTGCAGATCCTTGCTCGCGGGACGCAGGAACGGGTTGGTCGCCTTTTCGAGCGCAATGGTCGTCGGCACGGTCCATTCGCCGCGCGCGCGCTTTTCATCCACTTCCTTTGCACGGGCCTGCAAGGCGTCGTTCTGCGGCTCCACGGTCAGCGCGAAACGGGCGTTGGACTGGGTATATTCATGGGCGCAATAGACGACCGTATCGTCGGGCAGAGCGGCGAGCTTCTGGATGGAATCCCACATCTGCGCGGGCGTGCCCTCGAACAGGCGGCCGCAGCCGAGCGCGAAAATCGTGTCACCGACAAAGGCCACGCCCGCATCTGCGAATGAATAGGCGATATGGCCGCGGGTATGGCCCGGCACCTCGATCACCCTTGCGCCCGAAGCGCCCAGTTGGACGATGTCATCCTCGCTGACCGCGCGGTCGATGCCGGGAATGACGGCTTCCTCCACTTTCGGCCCGATGATGGTGCAGCCGGTCTCCGCCTTCAGCGCCAGATTGCCGCCGACATGGTCGGCGTGGTGATGGGTGTTAAGGATATGGGTCAGCTTCCAGCCCTTTTCCTTCAGGGCGGCAAGAATTGGAGTCGCATCAGGCGTATCGATGGCGGCGGTCATGCCGGTCTCGCGGTCATGAACGAGGTAACCGTAATTATCGTCGAGGCACGGAAACTGGTGGACTTCGAGGCCCTTGCTCATCGGTATACTCCGGTACGGCTTATTTGAATGATTACAGACTAGCCTGTTAGCGTGGATAAATGAACCCGGTCGAATCTTTTCAGTCCGGCAGGACTCATATGCTTTTGTAGTATGATAGGTTTCGCCGATGCACACGGATGTGATCGATCTGCGCGATTTCTATAGCAGGCCGCTTGGCCGCGTCTCGTATCGCCTTATCAATGGCCAGATTCACAAGCTGTGGCCGGATGTTGCTGGCCTCAATGTACTGGGTCTGGGCTACGCCACGCCTTATCTCTTCCCTTTTATCGGCAAGGCGGAGCGGGTGCTGGGCTTCATGCCTGCCGCTCAGGGCGTGTTGCACTGGCCTTCTTCCGGCCCATCCCATACCGCGCTGGTCGATGAATGCGAACTGCCACTTGACGATGAAACCATGGAGCGGGTGCTGGTCGTGCACGGGATCGAGGGGAGCGACAATCTGCGCGCCATGCTGCGCCAGATCTGGCGCGTGCTGGCGCCCGGCGGGCGCTTGCTCATCGTGGTGCCCAATCGCCAGAGCCTGTGGGCGCGACGCGAGACGACGCCGTTCGGGCAGGGGCAACCCTTTTCGCGCGGACAGATCACCCGGCTTCTGCGGGAATCGATGTTTAGTCCTTGCGGTTGGGCCTCAACCCTTTATGTACCTCCTGTCGACTGGGAACCTTTGTTGCGCTCGGCGAATGTCTGGGAGCGCGCGGGGGATCTCATCTGGCCCCGGTTCGCCGGTGTGTTCCTGATAGAGGCGACAAAGCAGATTTATGCCGCAACGCCGGTAAAGGTCCGTCGCGGGCGCGTTAGTATGCCGGCCTTCGGCATGCCGGCCTCTGCGGGCGTTACAGGCGCGACCGCGATACATCACCGATAATGAGGCAAGAAGGAAACCCCACATGAAAATGATCATCGCCGTGGTGAAGCCCGCTGTTACTGAGGCAATCATTGATGCGCTGACCGATACCGGCATTTCCGGCCTGATGGTCAGTGAGGTGAGAGGCTACGGCCGCCAGAAGGGCCACACTTAAATATATCGCTCGGCCGAATATGAAGTGACCCTTGTTCCCAAGGTCCGGTTCGAAATCGCCGTCGATGACAGTCTGGTGGACGTCGTCGTTGACGTCATCGCCAAGGTCGCCCACACCGGCCGGATCGGCGACGGCAAGGTTTTCGTGCTCGACCTGATCTCGGCGCTTCGCATCCGCACGGGAGAAAGGGATTCCGACGCCGTGGCCGCCTGAGGCTTCAACGTTTCGGGATTTCAGTCCTGGATTTCAGTTCTGGCGCGACATCGAGAATACGGCCAGCTCCGCGAACAGGTTGGCGCGGCGGCCAACGGTGCCGATGGGCTGTGAGGTCGTGCCGGTGACGCTCAGGGCCTCGTCGATCCGGAAGCCCGCCTCATGGGCCAGATCGACGAAATCGTAAAGCGTGCACAAATGGATGTTCGGCGTGTCGTACCAGCTATGGCCGAGCTCTCTGGTGACCGGCATCCGCCCGCCCAGCAGCAGTTGCAGGCGCACACGCCAGTGGCCGAAATTGGGCAGGGACACGATCGAGTGCCGGGCGATCCTGCGCATCTGGGTCAGCACCTCGCGCGGCTCCCATGTCGCCTGAATGGTCTGGCTCAGGATCACATAATCGAAGGCGTCGTCGGGGTAATCGCGCAGGTCTGTATCCGCATCGCCCTGAATGACTGACAGGCCCCGGGTGACGCAGGCGTTCACGCCTTCCTGGCTCAACTCGATGCCTCGCCCGTCCACATTTCTCTTCCGGGCCAGCAGATCGAGCAGTTCGCCGTCGCCGCAGCCAACGTCGAGCACACGGGCGCCCGGCGTGATCATGCCCGCGATGATGTCGAGGTCGGCGCGCAGGGAGGATGGGCCATTTGTGCGGATCACGCTCATGCAAGGCCCCGCTGGCGGGCGGCCGAGCCGATAAAGCCGGTTAAGGTGGCGAACAGTTCCGGCTCGTCGAGCAGGAAGGCGTCATGCCCCTTGTCCGTCTCGATCTCGACGAAACTCACATTGGCGGCGGCGGCATTGAGCGCATGGACGATCTGGCGGTTGTCCGAGGTTGGAAACAGCCAGTCGCTCGAAAATGAAAACAGACAGAAGCGGGTTTTCGTGTTTTTGAAGGCATTCGCCAGCACGCCGCCATGGTCGGCCGCGAGGTCGAAATAATCCATCGCCCGGGTGATATAGAGGTAGCTGTTGGCGTCGAAGCGGTCGACGAAGGACGAGCCCTGATGGCGCAGATAGCTTTCGACCTGAAAATCCGCATCAAAGCCGAATGTGACCTTTTCTCGGTCCTGCAGATTGCGCCCGAACTTGCGGTGCAGTGCCGGCTCCGACAGATAGGTGATGTGGGCGGCCATGCGCGCGACGGCGAGCCCCTTGCTGGGGGTAACGCCCGCTGTGATGTAGTCGCCCATGTGCCAGTCCGCGTCGGCCATGATCGCCTGACGCCCGACCTCATGGAAGGCGATGTTCTGCGCCGAATGCCGGG
>JAATFR010000234.1 GCA_015655095.1 Hyphomicrobiales bacterium
TCTAATTGTCGCCGGAGGGGGCACCTGTCTGCGAGGGTTGCGAGGGTCGGGAGAGGGTTTGCGCTGACTATCGCGTGACGAATATCGCAACAGCTTCAATCAGTTGGCGGAGCTTTGCGAGGGTTGCGAGGGTTTTAGCCTCGCGTATTACATAGAGAGGGGTACGGGGTTCTGAATGATTTTCAGATTTTCTTACGTATATATATACAACAACCTTCGCAACCCTCGAAAAAGAAAGATAAGATATTGAAAAATATAGAAAAATCACCCAGCGAGGGTTTGGCCTATCCATCGCCAAACTCTCGCGACCCTCGCGAAGCGCCCCGCGCCGCAAAAGAGCGGATTGAGATAGAGGCGCTGTTGGAATGGGCATATCGCATCGAGTGCATAGACAGGCGCGCGGGGCTGGCGCAGGTGGCGCTTGGGCGTGCGCTGCCTGGGCGCGCGAGCGGGACGGCGATTATTGCGCAGATGATGGCGCTCGGCACGCGGGTGGATAGCTGCTCCATGCACATAAGCGCGCTCGGGGCAGCGGCGCACCTGGTGGATGATGCGCTGCTGGTGCATGACGCGGTGCTGGCACTGGATAGTCCCGGTGGCGTGGCTGTCGTGCTCGTGATCATGCACGCCCGCAGCGGCACGCGGCCACCATGGCATGGGGCGGAAGCGGAGAGGCTGGTGGCTGAGGTGGACGCGCGGGGGCGGTTGGTGACGCTGCGGGAGCATGAGCGGGCTATAGCCTGCTATGTGCGTCCGGCCGTCGATCCGGCTATCGTGGAATATACGCGGGCTGAGTATGGCGTGTGGTGGGAGGCGCTGGCGGCTCTGACGGATGTGCTGAGGGGAAGGCTGGAGGGGTATGAGGTCTGCGGACCTGCGGCGGAGCGTGAGCCCTGGGCGGGGGATGCGTCCATAGCATGAAGGCCGCATTTTTTTTAGGAAAAGGCGAGAAAACTGCTTGACGGAATAGGACTGACGTCCTATATCTATCTCATGGGAAGGCCGATGGGGCCGCCCGAAACTGGCAAGGAGCCGATCATGACAGCTTTCCGCGCAGCCTATTTCCTCCGCACTGACAAGCAAGGCGAAGTCCTGCTCACCGGACCGGAGCACGCTGATCTCCCCGACGCCGATCTGATCAAGATCGCCGAGGCGGCATGGCTAGAAAGCGGCACTTCACTCGAAGATATGGACGGCGAGATAGTCATCGGCGAGTGGACAGAATAACAACAAGCCGCCCCCTCCGGGTGAAGGAGGGGGCGGTAAAATATCCGACCGCTATGCCTTCCGCACGAAGAAATAGTGCGGGCGCTTTTTTCTGCATTTGGGCGCGTGAAGGGCTAAGGCGGCTTGCAGCCCGGAGGGGAGGGCGGGTGGATGACCCCTCCCCACTTTTGCATGATATGCGGGACACGCAAGTATGCCATCAGTAAAAGACATATCAGGCCAGCGCTTTGGAAAGCTTGTGGTGCTGAATATCGCCTCGCGAGGGCCTGTAAGGTGGCTATGCCGGTGCGACTGTGGGGCTGAGACTGTCGTACTCACGGAGCGGCTTTCCAGTGTGGATGACGCCAATCGTCGCGCCATCCGCGCCTGTGAAAAGTGCCGATCTCGGACTTGCTCTGTGTGCGGCTCACTTTATCTAAGTGCGGGCAATGGAAGCACGTGCGGGCGACCGGAGTGCCGCCTTGCCATCCAAAAAGAGCGGGCGGTTAGAATAAGGGATATCCAGGCGGCTTTTCGTCAGCGAAAAAGGCTACAGATGACAGAAGATGAGCTGGCTTTTTTGCGCGAAAAGCGCCGGGATGACTATCGGCAAAAGATGGCGAGCCTTACTGACGATGAGATAGGTGCGCTGAGGGCGCAGAGGCATGAGCAGTACTGTCGAAAGGTGCTGGGTATGACAGATCGGGAGCGCGACGCTTTCAGAGCGCGCCGCCGCGAGCACTACCGGGCGACACGAGAAGATCGCTTGGCGTGGACAGAGCAGTGGCTGGACAGTATGACGCCGGAGCGGCGCGCGGAAATAGAAGCAAGGGCGCGTCAGAATAAAATTTTTCGCGCCCGTGAAAAAAGCCTTGGTGGCCTGATGAGCCTCGGGGCTCGTCTGCAAGAGATGATAGATGGAGATGATAGTGATGACTGAGGCGGATCTGGTCGCGCTGGATACAGGATCTGGGGCTATATCGAGGCTGAGCACGGAGGATCTGCGCGATCGGCTTGGCGAGGCGATCACCCTGACGGCGCAGAATCTGGAAAAAATCGCCGTCATATGGGCGGAGCTGGAGCGGCGAGGCGAGGATCTGAGCGCCCTGCGCACAGGCTTGACGGCCTATCTGCCCGATATCGCCGGCGGCCGCCTCGATGCGGGTGTTGTCGTGCGCTTTGCCGGCCGAAGCACGCTCCTACGCATCTTGTCGCGGTTGTCGATCCGAGATCAGCGGGAGTATCTGGCAGGAAAGCCTATTGAGATGGCGCATATCGACGATAGTGGGGAGCTGAAGACCTCAAGTGTAAGTATAGATGAGGTGCCCGCTACCATGATGCGCATCGTCTTTTCTGATCGCGGGGTACGGTCTGCTGTCGAGCAGGCCCGGATGATCGCTCCCGTCAAGCGGGCGGTAAGGGCATCTGGCCGCCCCATAAAGGTGACTGTGCTGCTTTCTGAGGCTGAGTATGAATCGCTCCAGGCCCATGCAAAAAACGCGGGGCGGCGGACCCCCCTCTTTGTGCGCGAAAGACTTTTGGCTGGCGGTCTTCTGGGGGGTGACGCATGAGTGACGCGCATGTCTCTCAAACCTTTTCCTCTGTGCAAATAGCCGAAAAGCGGTATCTCCGCGAGCGCGGCGCTAAGCTTTTCGGCCCCGGCCACGGCTGGCAGTCGCATATGGCGCGGGCTTTCGGCGTCGATAGTCGCAAGATCCGCGCCTATCTGGCGGAGGATGGCACCTCGGCCTTGCCGGTACCCGCCTGGCTGCTGAGCGCGATGCGCGATGGCGCGACGGCGAGGATTGATATATCCATAGTCGGTCCCAAGCCCGGCTCATCCGGCGCTGATGATAGGGATGAGGACGCATATCAGGCCATGGACCCCGCGATGGAGGCGCTGATCCGTGGTGCTGAAAAGGCGGGCTGGACTGAGCCGGCGATACTGACGGCGATGCTGACTATCCTCGTAGAGATGATGCGCACCGGCGCTGGCATCCCGGCCACGATGGAGACCTTGAAGCAGTGCATCGACCTGCTCCGGGCGGAGCGGGACACATAGCCGCTATTCAGGGTCTGGCTGTGTGGCGGCCTTCACTGCCCGCGCCAGTACCTCATGCGCATCGGCGATCTCGGCCTCGCCTCCAGTCTCAAGAGCGGCCGCCAGATATGCCGCGCGGGCCTCGGGCGTCTTGAGATAAAAGGCGGCGTCGAAGGTGGCGGTCTTCAGAGGCATGGGTCAGGTCCGCTTATGGATGGCATCATCATATGGCTGCGGAGGTCGATAATAAATATATTTCATGGCGCCTTGGGGTGGCGGCGCACATGGTGGACGCGCGGGGGAGCGTGAGCCCTGGGCGGGGATTCGTCCATAGGTTGATTTTTTGGAATGGAAAAACGGCCTTCACGCAGAGCATGAAGGCCGTCCTAGCCGATAGGTCGCGGGACGGACCAGCCGCCAGCAGGAGCAATATATAGTATCAGGCTCCAATATCTAGAATTTTTCAAAAAGCCCCTTGCATATGCACCTAATCGGTGTATATTGATATTCGTCAACAGGCCCCATGACTCGCGCTGATGTTCGCTCGTCGCTGGAAATAAAGGCTCGGGCGGTCACTTCACCAAAAACGACGCGCGGCACGTCATCGACATGCTGAAAATGGAATTCAACAGTGCCCGATCTTCAAAAAAATAAGTGGGAGTCCGACCCAAGGCCGCTTGGCGAATGCCTGCGCGAATGGGCCGGGCAGCACGGCTGGACAAGATCTCGATGTGCGGATGAACTGCGTACAAGCCCGGTGACCTATAGAAAGTGGTGCGAGGGCCGGTCCACATCTTCTGACGCGATGATACGCAGGCTGATGGACCTGATAGATGCGAGCCTCTAAGCCAAGAGTCCTGCCGGGACTACCAGTAAAGGCCATCTTTTTCTAAAAAATAACAGAAAAGATGGTTGCATATGCACCGATTAGGTGTATATTGATATTCATCAACAGGCCCTGTGGGCCGCGAAAATGGAATGGTGACATGACATACAAATCAAACTCGATTTTTACGCTTGACGGCCACACTGGTGACTGGCTTGTGAACCTTGGCGATCTTCGCCTGGCTGAACAAGAAAACGGTTCGGTCAAAATTGAAGGGGTCACGCGGTCAGTTTATACTGGGCCTTCAGGTGCTGCGGATGATGGCGTCGGCGCGCATCTGAACATGTACAAGATAGTGTCCACCGGCAATACGCCTCGAGCCCTTCAGCCTTTGGTTGGCGCAAAGTTTGATACCATGAAACAGGCACGGGCTGCTGTTCTTGATGCGCTCTTTTCGAGTGGACCGGCGGCAGAAAAGCGCGCGGAAAATAATCAACTTTTGATGGCGCGCGGCTACCCGGCGAATGTCAGCGGATCCGCTCGAAAAGCTGCCCTGAAGGCCATCCGCAGCGCACGGTAGTGCCATAAACTGAAGGCCGCTCTCCTGAACAACTCAGGCTGAGCGGCGTCCGATTTTGTGAATAAATCTTGTTAACCTGCGCCGTGGCGCAGGCAACACCGACAAACCCATCGCACTTATAAGACTAGCTTTCCATATCTTCCAAAAATTTGCAAAGTGTTGAGAGATAAAATGAAGCAGCGCACGGTAGTGCCATAAACTGAAGGCCGCTCTCCTGAACAACTCAGGCTGAGCGGCGTCCGATTTTGTGAATAAATCTTGTTAACCTGCGCCGTGGCGCAGGCAACACCGAAACACCCATCGCACTTACAAGGCCAGCTTTCCATATCTTCCAAAAAATTGCAAAATATTGAGAGATAAAATGAGGCAGCGACTTGTTGGGACGGGCTATCGCCAGCGCGCCTGGGATGCGCTGCGTAAAAATATTTACGCAGATGCTGCACTACTGGCCGAAATGGCTGGCGCAACGTCGGGCGGGCTGAGCGCTTATATAACCGCGCTCAAGGAACGTGGTTATATTGTTCAGGCGCCGGAGGGAATAGAGCTTACACGCGACACTGGCCCTCGGGCACCTTCTTTCAACGTAGGGGCTGGCGAGTTTCGCGACTGGAATTTGCAGCCAGCCATGCGGCCGGCCGAACTCAAGGCCGTGATTCGTGAAAGCGGGCTAACTCTCGCTGCATGGCTGGCAGCTCATGGCTTCGACCGCCACAACACCACGCGTCTACGCCAAATGCTAAACGGTCAGCGACCGATAAGCGATGCGATTACGGCGGCTGCGAAAGGCAACGAGAAGCCCGGTTGATGGCGCGGGTAGTAGCCGAGTCGCCGGTGTGTGAGGATTTTTCCGATGACTAAAAAAGGAAATTCGGATGACGGACGATGAGCGTGAGGCTTACTACGCGAGCGACTGGGAGTATCGGGTCGAGAAGATTCAGCGAAGGGCGGCTGACGAGCGTGAATGGCTTCAGCGCATGACTGCCGACGAACGCGCGGCTTACCTGGCGAAGAAGCGCGAATATCAGCGCGAAAAGCGCGAGAGCATGATGGCTGACGAGCGTGAAGCTGTCCGCGCGAAGGCGCGTGAAAAGCGTCTTGGGCAGGAGGACGGTGAAGCGTGAGGCGTGGTGGTGGGAAAATGTCCGCGATGGCTTGACTTGCTGCGAAAAGTTGACAACACTCATCCATAACAAAACAGGTCTAGAAAACCCCGCCGCATCTGCGCGCGGGGTTTTTCTTTCGTCGCGCTCATAAGCGCTGCCCCTCTCTAACTGCAAAAGCCCCGCTTTTCGGCGGGGCTTTTGCTTTTCAGCCATCGGTGCGCGCATGAAAGATTCAGTCACGAACGCGACGGTCGCGGCGAGCGGCAAGGTTGCGGCTTATGCTGGGTCGAGCGTCGCTATGGTTTTCGGTGGGCTTTCTATCAGCGAATGGTGCGCGGTGGTTGGCGCGCTGGTCGCCGTGGCTGGCCTTTTTGTCAATGTTGTTTTTAAGCTTCGTGAGGAGCGTCGCCGCGAGGCTGCCTTCCTGCATATGCTGGGCGGCGATGGCTAGGCGGCCTCCGGTCTATCGGCCTGGTCACATGCGCACGCACCGGGAAAGCGCAGCCGAGTATGACTCGCGGCGAGGATCGGCGCGGGAGCGTGGCTATAGTGCGAGGTGGGACAAGGCTGCCCGCCTCTACCTGGCGGCGCATCCGCTTTGCCTGGGGTGCGCGGCGGCGGGACGAATCGAGCCTGCTGTGCTGGTCGACCACATCGAGCCGCATAAGGGCAATGAGGCTCGCTTTTGGGACGCCGGTAACTGGCAGCCGCTTTGCCGATGGCATCACGACTCCGTCAAGCAGCGCCTAGAAAACATGTGGCAGCGCCATCAGGTCGGTGTGAGTGCGCTTCGGATTGATAGTCCGGCGGCTCTCGCGCTCACGAGCGACATGCGGCGGGATTAGTGGTGCCCACCGGCAGGGGTAGGGGGGGGGTAAAAGTCAGAAATCCGCCATCGGGGGACCGGGTGGCCAGTCAGGGTTTTGTTTCCGCGATATTTTTCGCCAGAACTTTTTTTTGGGAGGGCCGGTTTTCCGGCCAGAAATGATGGGTCGCAAGCCGGACACGCCAGAGGAACAGGCCCAGAAGGGCTACCCCGGCAAGCGCCGGAGCCGTGTCGAAAAGCAGCACGCCGAGGCGCTGCGGCTGGCTGAAATGATGGCGAGCGCGCCTGCCGTGTCATCCGACCCGCTGGCACCGCCCGCCTATCTGGATGGGCGGCTGGCACCAGCTCTTGCGGTCTGGAACGAATATGTTCCGCAATTACGAAAACTGAATCTCTTTGACCGGCTGGACCGGCATACGTTTTCGATTTTCTGTGTTTATATGGGTGAATTCGTGCTGGCGAACGAGGATATCCTTACCAAGGGATATTCCGTGGCTGTCAAAACAGTGAGCGGCGATCACATGCTGCGCAAGAACCCCAGCGTGGGGCGGCGCGACAAGGCCTATGACGTGGTCATGGAGATGGCCAAGCGTTTCGGTCTCACACCTATTGATCGCTATGCGTTGATCAAGGATCAGGCCCAGATGCCCAACGGCGGGCTGTTTGGCGGGCAGCCTGCGCCGAAAGCCCCGGATGACGCCCCTTCGCCCGAGGTGGAGGGGGGTGAGGAGCAGGTCGGGGTCAATGTCCTGCACAAAATGAATTCTCTACCGCCCGGATTGCTGCCCAACTGAGATGACAACGCAGACGGCGACCTCCGCGTCGGCAATGCAGGCCGCCGCCGGCGGACAGCTCTATCCGGCGCCAGATTGGGTTGATGAGGCAGCGAACGACAATCGCTATGCCTGGGTCAGGCTGGCATGGACCCGGTCGGCTTCGGTGCCGGGCGCATGGTTCGATGAACAGAAGGCGGACGCCGTCGTCAGGCTCTGGCCGAAAGCCTTCCGGCTCACGGAGGACCGGTTTGCCGGAAAGCCTTTTCGGCTGGTGTTGTGGCAGGAGTGCATTGTCCGTCTGCTCGTCGGGTGGAAATCGCCCGTCGAGGTGCTGGACGAGGGGACCGGCGAGGATCGGACAGTTCATGTCCGGCTCTATCGCCGGTTGATGCTCTGGATACCCCGAAAAAACGGGAAATCCGAGTTTCTGGCGGCGCTGGCGATCCTGTTTTTCGTACTGGATGGTGTCGAGGGCGGTCAAGGCTTTGTCTTTGCCCGCGACGAGAAGCAGGCGGCAATTGTCTTTGACAAAATGAAGGCGATGATCGGTATGTCGCCTGAAATGTCAGGCGACGTGAAGTCATTCAAAAAGACGATCTACGTCCCGCAAATACGCGCCCTCTTTCGGCTTCTGGCCGGGCGCGGAGAAGGCAAGCATGGGCTGTCGCCCACGGTGATTGTCGGTGACGAGATGCATGAGTGGGAAACTCTGGATGTTTCCACGACGCTGCGGCAAGGCACCGGCGCGAGGCTTGAGCCTATCGAGCTTTATGCATCAACGGCGGGAATCAAATCCAAGCTTGTGGGCCACGGGCTTTGGGAAGATAGCCTTGCTATCCATGAGGGGCGGATTGTTGAGCCGACGACACTGGTTGTCATCTTCGCTGCCGATCCTGAGGATGACTGGCAGGACGAGGATGTCTGGCTGAGGGCGAACCCCTCTCTTGGCTTGTCGCCCACAAAACAATTTCTGCGGCGCGAAGCGGCGCTGGCCGTCGATAATCCGCGCGCCGAGGCCCATTTCAGGCGGTATCACCTCAACCAGTGGGTTGAGCAACTGGTCCGCTGGCTGAACATGAAAAAGTGGGCCAGTTGCGCACCAGACCCCACGGCATGGGCGCGCTATGGCGAGGAACTGGCGGGGCGAAAGTGCTGGGGCGCGCTGGATGTGTCCTCAACCCAGGACATAACCGCGCTGATCTGGATTTTCCCGCCGGCGGAGCCGGGCGAGCGGGTAAAGCTCGTCTGCCGGTTCTGGGTGCCTGAGGACACGATGGAAGTGCGGGTCAAGCGTGACCGGGTCCAGTACGACCAGTGGGTTTCGATGGGTGCGATGGAAGTCACCCCCGGCGATTACGTGGACCAGAATTTTGTTCTGCAAGCGATTCAGGACGGATTGTCGCTCTATGACGTTCAGGGCGTCGGGTACGACCCATGGAACGCGCGAAAGCTTGTGACCGATCTTCACAAGGATGGTGTTGACGAATCCCTGCTTATCGAGATGCGGCAGGGAATTCCGACGCTTGGGGAGCCGAGCAAGGAATTCGAGCGGATTGTGATTTCAGGTTTGATGGATCATGGCGGCCATCCGGTCCTGGGCTGGATGGCCAGAAACACGGATGTGAGGTTCGACGAAAACATGAATTTCGCACCAGCCAAAAAGCGCTCACGGGAAAAAATCGACGGGATCGTCGCTGCCGTGATGGCGACGGGACTAATGATGGCGGGCGATGGCGGCCCAAGCCTCGATGACTTCATCTCCAATCCTGTCATGGTGCTCTGATGGGTTTCCTTGATGCCTGGCGGGGCAAGCGCGTCAAACTGACGGATAGCGATTTCTGGGAAGGCTTCTTCGGGTTTCCGAACGCCTCCGGAAAGGTGGTGACGCCGGGTAACGCTATGACGCTTGATGCCGTCTGGGCCTGCATCAAGTTGCTGTCTGAGACGGTCGGAACGCTGCCCTGCATGGTTTACAACCGTGGCGACGATTCGGTTGCCTATGACAATCCGCTCTATGAAATCTTCCACGACCTGCCGAATTCCGAGCATACCGCCGTTGAGTTCTGGGAGGGGGTGACAAACTATCTCTGCCGCTATGGCAATGCTTTCGCGCGCAAGGTGGTGACGAACGGAAAATTGCGCAGCCTCGTGCTTGTCGATGCGGCGCTTGTCAGCGTCACCCGCAACGTCCGAAATGAACTGCGCTACACATTCACGGAAAACGGCACATCATATGATCTTGGCCGCGAAAGCATGTTTCATGTTCGCGGCTTTGGAGGTTGCGGCGATGTGGGTCTTTCCCCCATCTCCTATGGCGCGCAGAGCCTCGGTATGGCGCTGGCGACGGAGGAGACAGCGGCGAAGTTTTTCAGCAATGGCATGCAGGCCTCAGGGTTCCTTGGGTCAGACAAGGTTCTGAACAAGGAACAGCGGTCAGAGCTGCAAAAAATGATGGAGGCCTACTCGGGTTCCCGCAACGCCGGAAAGATCATGATTCTTGAGGCTGGTCTAAAATATGAGGCGGCGAGTCTGAATCCCGATGATGCAGAGTTGCTGGCTTCGCGTGAATGGCACGTCGAGCAGATATGTCGGTGGTTCGGCATGCTGCCGATCATGATCGGCCATTCGAGCAAGGGGCAAACGACATGGGGCTCCGGTGTCGAGCAGCTTATTCTGCAATTCTATAAAACGGGCATCCGCCCGCTGCTAAAGCGGATCGAGGCCGCGATCTGGCGCGACCTGCTGACGGCGGAAGATCGCCGCCTGTTCAAGGTCGAGTTCAACATGGATGGCTTCCTGCGCGGCGACAGCGCGGCAAGGTCGGCCTTCTATTCGAGCATGACCCAGAACGGGTTGTTGACCCGCAACGAGGGCCGCGCCCTTGAAAACTACCCGCCGCTGCCCGGTGGTGACGTGCTGACGGTCCAGTCAAACATGTTGCCGCTGAGCGATCTTGGCCTGCAATCCGGTGATGCCGGAAAACAGGCCCGGAATGCTCTGACCGGATGGCTTTTTGGCGATATCGGCGCGCTCATTGATGAGCGTGTCGGTTCAGCGCTGAAATCGATTACGAAAGAGAGAATGTGATGCGCGTCAAGAAATCGGCATTCCATCACAAGGAATTTTCGTTCAAGGCGGACGTGGTGAACGATGATGGCACGTTCACGGGCTATGGCAGCGTGTTCGGCACGCTCGATTCCTATCGCGAGATCGTGGCTCCCGGCGCATTTACGGAAAGCATCGCCCAGATCAAGGCCTCTGGCGAACCGCTTCCTGCGCTCTGGCAGCACTATTCATCTGAACCCATCGGCGGCTATAGCCTGCTTGAGGAGGATGACCGGGGGCTCAAGGTCAGCGGCTGGCTGCTGAAGGATGATGTTGTCCGCGCCCGGGAGGCTTATGCGCTGATGAAAGCGCGCGTGGTTCGTGGTCTTTCCATCGGCTATTATGTGCTTGAGGATAGCTGGAACGAAAAGGACCGCATCCGCACGCTGAACAAGCTTGAACTTGCTGAAATCAGCATTGTGACCTATCCGGCAAATCCCGATGCGCAGATCGACGCGATCAAATCGCGGATAGCGCATGGGGCACTTCCAACCCTTTCACAATTTGAGCAGATCCTGCGCGAGGCAGGCTTCTCAAAATCACAGTCGGCGGTCATTGCAAACCGTGGACTGAAACACCTGCTCGACCGGAGTGAGTCCGGGAGCGACGGCGACGACAACAGGACGGTGAAGGAGCTTTCCTCCTTTTTTTCCGGCTTCAAGCTCCCCCAGATCACAAAGGAATAACATCATGAAGGTAAATTATGGCAGCCATGAATATGGCCGCAAAGACGCGACCCCTGGCTCCGGCGACGAAATGGAACTGAAGGAACTCACCAGGAACTTCAAGGCGTTCGGCGACGAGATCAAGGGTTTTGCCGAAAAGGCCGAGAAGGAAATCAAGGCTGGCGGCGAGCTGTCGCGCGAAACAAAAACCAAGGTCGATGAGCTGCTGACCAAGCAGGCCGACGCCGACGGGCGTATGCGCGAGATCGAGGAAAAGCTGGAGAA
>JAATFR010000424.1 GCA_015655095.1 Hyphomicrobiales bacterium
GTCTGCCGCTGATGGACGATCTGGCCCTGCTGCCCTCTCCCTTCTTCGACAAGGGCGACATGCACTCGCTCTCGTTGCCCTTCGTCTTTGCCGGCAGCCCGTCGGATGGAACCTTGCAGGCGGCGGCGTCCGTCGCTTCCTACTTCGGCATGCGCTCCAGCTATCGCGGCTTTGATTTTCCGGCGCTCTACGGTTCAATTCCGCCGCGTAACGCGGTGGTGTTCGCCACCGCCGCCGACCAGATTCCAGGCCTCGCCCTGCCGAACATCACAGGGCCGACCGTTGCGATGGTCACCAACCCTTTCAACGCCTGGGGCAAGCTGCTTCTGGTGCTGGGCCGCAATGCGGATGAGCTGAGGGCGGCTGCCTATACCTTGTCGGTAGGTTCGAGCGCCGTGACCGGCCCTGTCCAGTCCGTGGGCAATCCCTCGCTTGATGCGCGCGTGCCCTATGACGCGGCGCGCTGGCTCAGGACCGACAAGCCCGTGCGCTTCGGTGATATCGCGCCGTCGCTTTCCCTGCAGGGCATTGGCCTCCCACCTGGACCTCTTACCCTAAATTATCGCGCCGCGCCGGATACGTTTGTCTGGCCAGACGAGGGCATCCCGGTCAATCTGCGTTACCGCTTCCCGAACGGAGAGTGGCTCGATCGCAGGATTTCCCGCCTCGACATCTCCCAAAACGGCAAATATCTGCAATCAGTGCCGTTGCGGGAAGAAAAGACGGTCGATGAGGTCCGTAGCCTGATCAATGCGGATTATGTGCTCAACTCGGTTGACATGAAGCTGCCGCCCTACCTGATGGTCGGGCAGAACCAGATGCAGTTCTATTATGACATGCGGGTGAACAAGCGTGGCGAATGCCAGAGCGAGGTGCCCGGTAATGTGCGTACAGGCATCGACCCGGATTCGACCATCGATCTTACCGGGACCAAGCATTTCACCCAGTTGCCGAATCTCGCCTACTTCGCCACGGCAGGCTTTCCGTTCACGCGGATGGCGGATCTCAGCGAAACCGACGTCGTGCTTCAGCAGCAGCCCGCGCCGGAAGAAATTTCCGCTTTCCTCGGACTCATGGGGCGGATGGGCGATGCGACGGGCGTGCCGGTTACCGGCGTGAACCTGTGGCGCGGCGGAGATGCCAATCTGCTGTCAGGCAAGGATATTCTGGTGATCGGTCCGCTCCAGATGATGACGCAGTTCGGCAATCTCATGGAGGGGGGACCGTTCGCGGTCAAGGAAGGCCGCCTGCGGGTTGGCGTTAACTCGATCATCGACCGTATCTTCTCGATGTTCGGCACCAAGGTCAGCGATCATGAAGGACCTCTCCGGGCTGACAAGGTTCTGGTGCAGGCCAATGATTTCAGCGGCATGTTGAGCTTCCGCTCGCCATTGTCGTCGGACCGGGTGATCGTTGGCGTCCTTTCCAACGATGTGTCGCGCCTGCCCAGGCTTGTCAAGGATCTCGAAGATCCCAAGAAAGTCGCGAATGTGCAGGGCGATCTTGCCATCAACGATTCCGCAGATGTGTCCAGCTATCGTGTCGGCTCGGTATTCTGGGAAGGCAATCTATCCTGGCTGACGCAGTTGCGCTGGTATCTCAGCCAGAATCCGCTGCTGTTGTTCCTAGCTGTTGTCATTGCGGCGATATTGCTGGCAACGCCAATCTATTTTGCCCTTCGCGGTCTTGCGCGCGTGCGACTTCGTCGCCACGACAGAGAGGAGCCACATGCCTGATCACGGACGGAACCGCTGCAGCCGCCTGTAGCGTCGCTCCAGACGCGGTGTGCAAGGGCCGACATTTATCGGCCTCATGGCATTCAGCGCCTCGCTGGCGCCTGCCATGGCGGATAACGTTGCCGTGACCCCTTCGGTGGTCGTGGTGCCGTCCACACAGATGGCTTCCGTCAATAGCAGTCTGATGCCCCCCTCGGCGCCTCTGGTTCAACCCAGCCAGCAAGGTGTTGATGTGCTGATTCGGCAGGCGAAGTTCTGGCGCGACCGCTCGCGAACCGATCTGGCCGAGCAGATGCTCAATCGCGTGCTGGCGGTTAATCCTCAGGAGCCGCAGGCGCTCTATGCAATGGGCCAGATGGCGGCGGAAGATGGGCGGCAGGCTGAAGCCCGGCAGTGGCTTGTCCGGCTTGCTGCAGCCTCTCCGGCTGATCCCCGGGTCGCAAGCCTGCAAAAGGCGATCAGTGGAGGCGAGGTTTCGCCCCAAGTGGTGGATCAGGCTCGCCGACTGGTCTCGGCGGGGCAGTATGATGCCGCCGTCGCACGCTATCGTCAGGCGTTCGGGGGCTCGACCCCGCCTGCGCAATATGCGCTTGAATATTACCAGACCCTCGCTGGAACGGACACGGATTGGGACGGCGCCCATCTGGGGCTTGCAGGGCTTGCCCAGAAGCGTCCGGGGGATCCCCGGGTCCAGTTTGCCTATGCCCAGGTTTTGACTTTCCGTGAGGGCACAAGGCGCGACGGCATTTCCATTCTGTCGAAACTCGCGCCGACCATGAATGAGGCGAAGATGGCATGGCGGCAGGCGCTGATCTGGCTTAATGCCACGGAAGCTGACAAGCCGTTGTTTACCGCCTATCTGTCGCAATATCCCGATGATCGGGATCTCGAAGCCAAGCAACTTGCCTCCCAGACGATTGAGCCGGCCGATCAGGTGGCTGTGCTGGTAGGGCAGGGTTTCGTCTCGCTGAACAACGCCCGCCTTGATGATGCCGCGGCCTCCTTCCAGCGGGCGCTGGCGCTCAATCCCAAGTCCGCGCCGGCGTTGGGCGGCTTTGGCGTGGTCAATCTGCGCGCGGGTCGGTTCACCGATGCGGCCAGCTATCTCCAGAAGGCGATTGAGGCCGATCCGGCGGAAAAGGGGCGCTGGGAGACGGCGCTGGCTGCTGCCAGCTTCTACGGCACCATGGATGTCGCCGTGACAGCCCGCGACAAGGGTGATCTGGCGAAGGCGGAGCAGCTGGCGCGCCAGCTTGCCAACGGCGATGATCCAGACCGTGGTGACGCCCAGCTTCTGCTGGCGGATGTGCTCCGCAAGCAGGCGAAATATGCGCAGGCAGAGGATATTTACGCCCGTCTGGTGCAGGCCAATCCGGGTGAAAAGAAACTTGCGGCCGCTCTTGCAGATGTACGGGCCAAACAGGGTAAGCCTGTTATGGCGGCTGACGCCTCAGCTTCACCTTCTTCCGTTGAGGCGGCGGTTAACGTGCCTTCTCCCGATACGGTGATGAATGAAGCAAAGCAGGCGCGCGATGATGGGCGGCCAACGGATGCGCTGGCCCTGATCAACCGGCTCCCCCTTACGCAGAAAACGGCGGATGTCGTTGCTCTGACCGGAACGCTCAATGCCGAGCATGCCATAGCGCAGGCGCGTATTGCCTATGCGGCGGGACAAAAGAGCCAGGCTGTGGCCATGCTTGGCGAGTTGGCCGCGACGCCTGGAGCAAACACGGAAACGCGCTCGAATATTGCCCGCGCCTACTATGACATGGGGCAGAAGGATCAGGCCGAGCAACTGGTGCGCAATGAAATGGGCCGGGTCGCTTCCGTCCATCCGGCGGATTATCGCGGCTTTATTTCGGTGGCGGCGCTTTCCGGCGATGACGCGGCAAGCGATCAGCTTTTGCGCAACATCGCGGTCAATGCTTCTTCCTCCCCTGATGATCAGGCGGAGATCGGCAAGCTGAGGGCGGCCGTGACCGGCGCGAAAGCTGACCGGTTGCGCCTTGCGGGCAATTTCACCGGCGCGTGGGACATGCTTGCAGACGGCTTCAAGATCGCACCCGGCGCGCCCGAACTGCTGGGGCCGCTGGCGCGCCTTTACCAGACGGGCCATCTGCCGCTTCAGGCGCTGCAAATTTATGAAGTCATGCTGCAGAAGGATCCGGGAAATGTCGCGTTGATGACGGAGGCGATTTCCGCCTCCATCGATGCAGGCGCGTTGCCCAGGGCTCAGGCCATGTTGCAACAGGCCATGCGAAAGGATCCGCGCAATCCCCGGCTTTACCTGCTGGCGAGCCGGGTCGCCCAAGCCTCTGGCGACCGCTCCGATGCGTTGAATGTTCTCGATACGGCGCGCGCCCTCCAGCGTGAGCAGGCTGGCGTCGCGGATGCGGGTGGCAGCTATCGCACGGCTTCGCTTGGCCCCGTATCAATCGGGAGTTCGGGCGTTCCTGTTGAACCCTCGACGGTTGCTCAAAACAGCACAAGCCAGAACCCTGGCCATGAAGGCGAGATCAAGGTGGCCGACTCGCTCAGCGGGCCGCCGGTCTATGTGCCTGCCTCGCCAACCATTCCGGGCGTCTATACGAACCAGCCTGCGCCGGTCAAGGGTACCGTTTCGACGCCTTCGACGGTGGTCGTAAACCCGGCTGCGGTCCCGGTTTATGCGCCGGGCGCGACGATGCAGCGGGTGACGCTGCCGGGCTTTCAGCCCGCGCAGTCCTCGGTACCTACCTATGGCGCTCCGGGCTATGCCGCGACGGACAGTCTGAGCCAGCAGATCGATCAGGAAATCGCCAGCGTGGAGCAGCAGGTTGCGCCCCGGATCGATGCCTCCGTGGCTTATAGCGGCCATAATGGCAGCTCCGGCCTTAGCAAGATGCAGGACGTGACAGGCACTGCCGCCTTCACCTTCTCGCCCTTCAACACCGGCCGCCTGACGGTGGCCGTCATGCCCGAACATATCGAGTCGGGAACGCCAAAAGTAACCCGGCTTGCAGAGTTCGGGTACAATCCGTCTCTCTATGGCAATTCAGTTGCTGCCGGAAAACAGAGCGATTCCGGCGTGGGGTTGGGCGCCGCCTACAGCATCGGCAGGGTCACGACCGATATCGGGACCACGCCTATCGGCTTTGCCCATACCAATATGGTGGGCGGTGTCGAGTGGACGCCAAAGCTTGCCGACAATGTAACATTGCGCGCCAAGCTGGAGCGCCGCGCGGTCATGGAGACGGTGCTTTCCTATGCGGGCACGCGGGATAATTATTCCGGCCGGAAATGGGGTGCCGTCACCAAGACTGGCGGCAGCCTTGGCCTTTCCTATGATGATGGCAAGAACGGCGCTTATGTGGATGGTTCGTACTATGAATATCGCGGCCTCCATGTTGCGAACAACAGCGCCATTGGCGCAAATGTCGGAGCCTATATCCGGCCGATCCTGGCCCAGGACCGCATGTTGCAGGTTGGCGTCAACGTCAATTACGCCAATTTCAGGAAAAATCTCGGGCAGTTCAGCTTCGGGCATGGCGGCTATTTCAGCCCTCAGCAATATGTGGCCTTCGCGCTGCCTGTCGAATATGACGGGAAAGCCGACCGGTGGAGCTATCGTCTGCAGGGTGCGCCGGGCTATCAGATCACCCGGCAGAGCGCAGCTCCCTATTTCCCGACCGACAATGTGGCCCAGACCAATCTGAATTATGCGGCAGCGGGCTCGGGCGGCTCGATCCAGTCCTATTATGCAAGTTCCAACGACAAGGGGTTCGGTTTCTCCGGGCTCGGTCAGGTCGAATATGAGTTGACCAAGACGACGACCGTCGGTGCCACAGCGGGATATAACAGCTTTGGCAACTATCACGAGACGAAGGCGATGATTTACCTCAAGCAGATGTTGGGTGAATAAATTGACAATGAAAGTTCCCCTGTTTCAACAGCCGGAGGAGCCCCAGGCTCCTGTACCTGAAGAGGCTGCCGCCATGCCATTTGATGAAACAAGCCTCACTTATCTAAGTGCGAACCATGTAAGCCGCCAGTGGCGCGCCTTTCTTGTCGCGATCTCATCCGAGCTTTTCCGCAATGCGGATACCGAAGACGCTCTTGCTTTTTTGCGCGAAGTCGGCAGCCATGTAGCGACATCATTGCCACTCGCCAAGGTCGAAACACTTGAGGGACTTGAAGCGGCAATCAATGAGCGTTGGTCCGAGATTGACTGGGGCTGGGTATCGCTCGTCGCGACCGAAAATGAAGTGCTGGTAAAACATGGTGCGTCTCCGAGCTATATTGACCATGCCGAAGGTTCTGAATGGGCGCGCGGTTTTGCGGCGGTTCTTGAAGGTCTTTACACGAGCTGGTTCCAGGCTCAGGGCAGTCAGCCCGGCCTCAAGGCTGTCTGCATCGCAGCGCCTCATGGCGCTCCGCTGGAGTTCCGCTACGGGCTCTAGGGTTAAATTTGCCCGTGCCGCCGGCATTGCCATGATGGTGTCTTCCACGTTCTTCGGCGTGGTGTCGGCCCACGCCGCGGAGGATTCGGCATGGGCTGCTTTCCGGGCGAAGTTCGTGATGCCGGAGGGGCGGACCGTCGATTTCAAGGACAAGAAGGTTAGCCATACGGAGGGGCAGGGCTACGGCATGTTGCTTGCCGTCGCGAATGATGACCGGAAAACCTTCGACGCGCTCTGGAACTGGACAAAAGCAAACCTTTCGCGCGACGGCGATCATCTTTTCTCATGGGCGTGGCGTCCTGGCGACAATCCCCATGTCAAGGACAAGAACGATGCGGCTGATGGCGACATTCTGATCGCCTGGGCTTTGCTGCGTGCCGGAAAAAAATGGGAAGCGCCGGAATTTCTCAGTGCGTCGCGTGATATTCGCGGATCGATCCGTGACAGGCTGGTCAAGGTCATTGCCGGGCGCACGGTTCTGTTGCCGGGGGTCACCGGTTTCCGCAACAAGGGCCAGACCCAGATCAGCCTGTCCTATTATATTTTCCCGGCCTTCAATGAGTTCGCAAAGGATGAGCCTCAAGGCGGCTGGGACAAGCTCGCCCATGATGGCGTCGAGCTTATTCTCGATGCGCGCTATGGTCGCTATGTGCTCTCGCCCGACTGGATAGAGATTTCCGACAAGGGGGAACTGCGCATCGCCACCCAATGGCCCGCCCAGTTCGGTTTCGGCTCCGTGCGCGTGCCCCTCTATCTCGTTTGGGGCGGCGTCACCTCTATGGATATTATCGGGCCATATGTGAATTTCTGGCGTGGGCTCGCAATGCAGGACAAGGCGCCGCCCGGCTGGGTCGATCTCTATACGGGGGCCTTTGCGTCCTTTGAGGCGCCTCTTGGCGTGCGCGCCATTTCGGCTTTTGTGAGCGGCACGCCCAACGTGACCATGCTCAGCTATTCCGACAAGGAACCCTATTATTCCGCCGTGTTGTTCCTGCTCTCGCAGCTTGCCTACCTTGAAACCATGCAGGCGAAGCTCACCCCTCAATGACCTTGCAGGACGGGTGCCGCGCCACTGGTGCTTTCCGTCTCATCCGTCTCCTTGGGCGCCAGCAGCAGATAGATCGCGGGAGTCACGATGCGCGAGAGCAGGGTTGAACTGATGAGGCCACCGATGATGACAAGCGCAAGGGGCGAATAAAGACCGGAGCGTTCAATGGCCAGCGGCATGAGACCGCCGATGGCGGTCGCCGAGGTCAATAGCACCGGCAGGAAACGTATTTCGCCCGCTTTCTCGATGGCTTCCTTCAGCGAGTTCCCCTGTTCGCGCAACTGGGTGGTGAAATCGACCAGCAGGATCGAGTTCTTGATCTCGATGCCGATAAGCGCGATGAGGCCGATCACGGCGGTGAAGGAAAGCGAATTGCCGGTAACCCAGAGCGCAAGGAGCGCGCCCATGATGCCGAGCGGGATGACGGCGGCAACCACGGCTGTCACCCTGAGCGAGCGGAATTCGAGCACCAACACCGCAAAGATGCCGAAGATCGCTATGATAACGGCGCTGCCGAGGCCCGCGAAGGATTTGCTCTGTGCTTCCGCCTGTCCGCCGGCGCTGATGGTATACCCGGGGGGCATCTTCATTTTCTGGAGGCGCTGGTAGACATCCTCCGAAACCTTTGACGTGAGGAAGCCGGTCTCCGTATAGGCAGTCACCGTGACCGAGCGCTCACGCTGGTAGCGGTCGATGCGCGCGGGGCTAAGGCGGAAGGTGGGCTCCGTCACGATACTGAGCGGCGCGGCGCCTGCTTGCGTCGGCACGTAGATATGGTCGAGCTGGTCGAGATCGTTGCGCCCGGAGCCAAGGCCGAGTCCCATAGGCAGGCGCACCCGGACCGGGAATTCATCGCCATCGCTTTCGCGAAACTGGGCCACGGTTTCACCTTGCAGGGCCGCGTGCACCGTGCGGTCGATAGCGCCTGCGGGGATGCCCAGCGCTGCCGCCTTGTCGCTTTGTACGCCAAGGCTGAGGTCTGTGCGTTCAAGCCTCGCCGGGTTGTCAGTATCTCGGGTGCCGGGAGTTTGGGCGATCGTATGGGTGATCTGCGCTGCAAGCTTGCGCAGGGTCGGGATGTCGTCACCGAGCACGCGCACGGCGATCGGCGCCTCGATTGGCGGGCCGTTTTCAAAGACGCGGATAATGATCTGGGCACCTGGGTATTGCGCGAGAGTGCGCCGCAGGCTGTCCAGATAGCGATGGCTTTCTTCTCCCCGCCATTTCTTCAACTGGACGAAAACGGACGCCGTGTTGGCCAGATTTTCCTTGGGACGGACATTGTAGAAAACCTGCGGGTTGCCATGGCCGAGGTTCGAGAGATACCAGTCCACCTCCTTCTGTTGGGCTAGCACTTTCTCGACGAAATTCAGCGCCCGGTTGGTGCCGGACATGGCCGTGCCTTCAGGCGTGTCGATGTCGATCATGACTTGCGGCACTTCGGCGGGCGGGAAAAGACTGAAGCCGAGCGTGGCGAAAAGAGGCAAGGTGGCAAGGAACAAAAGACATGCAGAGATTACGACAAGACGCGGCCGCTCAAGCGCGAAATGCAGCACGGGCCGGTAGAAGCGGTGGATGCCGCCCATCAGCACCCGCAGGACGGCGTTGCCTTCCGGATCATCGGTTTCCTTGAGGATACGGCTGGCAAGGAAGGGAATGATGGTCAGCGCCACAAAAAGCGAGGCGCCGACCGTGACCAAAACAGTTACCGGCAAAGAACGGATGAATTTTCCGGCCCCCTCCGGCAGAAACAGCAGCGGCACGAAAGCCAGCATGAGCGTCGCCGTGCAGCCGAGCACGGCGATATAGATCTGTTTTGAGGCGGCGATGGCGGCCTGTGTACGATTCATGCCCATGCGAAGGTGGCGCGCGATATTCTCGGTGACGACAATCGAATCATCGACCAGCAGCCCTAGCGCCAGCACGAACCCCGCGATCGAAAGCTGGTTTATGGTGAAGCCCATCATTTTCAGCATGGTCACGCCGATGGCAAGCGACAGGGGAATTGAAATCATCA
>JAATFR010000108.1 GCA_015655095.1 Hyphomicrobiales bacterium
CTCGCAGATCGGCCCGGGCCGCCAGATCCGTTTCATTGATGATCGACTGATAATAGAGCGCCCTCAGCAACCCGCCCGTCTGCGTGGGGCGCCCCTGTTTCAGCGCGACGAAATCGGCAACGCCAAAAGGGACGCTCTGATAGAGCTGGGCGAGATCCGTCCCGGCCATGACGCCGTTGCTGACAGCGCGTTCGGCCACGCCAATGCGCTGATCGATCTTGAGATCGGTCCGGTTGGCAAGCGCCCCCAGCAATGACGGGGTCGCAATATCCACGGTATTGACCGGCAGCGGGCCACCGGTGAGCGCGATCAGGGCATAGTCTATCTCGTCGATGCGCGACGGTGTCCCGGGCTTGAGCGTGATGCCCGCCGCCGCCTTGCTTGCGAGGGCAAAGAAGAGCGGATCATCCAGCTCCTCCTCCCGCGCCAGATCAAGGGAAAGATTGGCCTGATCCTTCTGGCCCTTGACGATCTGGCAGAAGGTGGTGAGTTTAAGCCCGAAGGCCGCCGCCTGGGCCTGAGAGGGGTCATCGCTCACCGGCATCGCCGGAACAAGAGCACAGACACCCTCATTATCCCCGTTAGCGAGAGTCGCACGGGCTCGCGCGACGGCGACATGAGGATCACTGGTCGCGGAAGAATCGGCGGAGAGCGTCAGGGCGGAGTCGACATCACCCATCTCGACCAGCTTTTCCAGCCGGGCGCCCTGAACGGAGGCGCCGCCCGAGGACTGCGTGCTGGCTTGAGGCGGCTGTGCGCCCGTAAGAAGCAGGCGGCGGGCCATGTCGGTCATGACCGGCGAGCCGGTCGCAACCGGGAGTTCGCCTATTTTCTCTGCAAGGGTGGCCGCATCCGACCCGCCCTGCCACATCTGGTCGCCATAACCGCCCTGGGCATCGCTCAGCAAGCCCTGGGAGGTATCGCTGACGCTTCCCAGCGTCCCGACCTGAATGCCGGAGTCGCCAGCCATGCCGGGCACCGCGGAAACGGCACGCCCCTGTGCATCGCCCGCTCCCGTCTGGAACGACGGGCCGGTCTGGCGCACCGGCGGCGCCCCCCCCACAGCACCCGTAGCGGAAGAGGGTGCCAGCTGGCCCGCGAAGCTTTTATCCACCCCCTGAGGGACGATGCTGATCGGCGTCTCGGACGAATCGCCTGGTGCTCCGGTTTCATCCGCGCGCGCCGGATCGCCCAGTGCGAGCATCGCGACCAGGGCAAGCCAGGCAACGGGGCTACGCCTTCTCCGTCTGTACTGGCAGTCAGTTAGGGAACTGGCCATCGGGCAGAACTTTCTCCACATGCTGGACAGAGGGCTGGGCCACTCCGGCGAGATAGGTAAAGCCTCCGATGACTACAACGGCGAATACGGCCAAAACCGTCAAAATGCGGGGTAGTTTCGTCATGGGATTCACTCGCGGCTTGAGCCGTCCAGGTTTCAGCTTAGCGGAAGCACCGGACGATTTCTGTTAAATTAAGTTCCGGATACGGCAAAAATGGGGCTGAGAACATGAATTTCCGGCAATCAACCTGCCCGAAAAATAGCCAGACTGGCCCAAGTCTGTTGATTCGCAACGCACCATGGCCCAAGAGTTGCGCATATGGAAGGGTCGATGCAATCAGATAGAATGGGCAAGCGTCATGTTGCCCTTCACAGCACGATCTGCCCGCACGAGACCGGAAACAGGATGAAATGAGACCCACGAACGTCAATAGCCCGGCTTCCTCCCTTGATGCCTCCCCGACCGGACGGCGGTCTGAGGAAAGCCATGGTGGGACTGCCGCGCGGCTGGCCGACCGTCTCGGCGGACGCTCCATCGTGCTGGTCGGACTGATGGGCGCCGGCAAAACCACCGTCGGCAAGCGGCTGGCGCAGGCGCTGACCCTCCCCTTTGTCGATGCCGACGCCGAAATCGAGAAGGCAGCTGGCGAAACCATTCCCGAAATCTTCGAGCGTCACGGCGAGGCCTATTTCCGCGATGGCGAGCGCCGCGTGATCGCCCGGCTGCTGGATGAGGGCCCCTATGTGCTGGCGACCGGCGGCGGCGCCTTCATGGACGCCGCGACCCGGGCCCGCATCGCCGAGCGGGGCATTTCCGTCTGGCTGCGCGCCGATCTCGATGTGCTGCTGAAACGCGTGGCGCGCCGTTCCAACCGGCCCCTGCTCCAGCAGAGCGATCCCCGCGCGGTGATGGAGCGCCTGATCGAGGAGCGCTATCCGGTTTATGCAGGCTCTCACGTGACGGTGGAAAGCATCGAGGGACCACACGAGGCCGTTGTCGAGGCGATCATTCTGGCGCTCGACACTTATTTCAACGATCAGAAGGCAACATGACCCAGGATCCAACCAAGACCGTTCGCGTGGAGCTCGGGGACCGGGCCTATGACATTCTGGTAGGCCCGGGGCTGATTGGCCGGGCGGGGACGCTTGCCGCTCCCCTGCTGCGCCGCAAGCGCGTTGCCATCGTCACCGACTCCCATGTCGCCGCACACCATCTCGACACGCTAAAGGCCTCCCTCGACGGGGCCGGCATCCGCCACGACAGCGTGATCCTGCCCCCGGGCGAACAGACAAAGTGCTTCGCGATCCTTGAAAGCCTGATGGGCGATCTGCTCCAGATGGGGCTTGAGCGCGGCGACATGCTGATCGCCTTCGGCGGCGGGGTGATCGGCGATCTGACCGGCTTTGCCGCCTCGATCCTCAAGCGCGGAATCGACTTCATCCAGATCCCGACAACGTTGCTCTCGCAGGTCGACAGCTCGGTCGGCGGCAAGACCGGCATCAACACGCCTCAGGGCAAAAATCTCGTCGGCACCTTCTACCAGCCCCGTCTCGTGCTTGCCGATACCGACGTTCTGAAGACCCTGCCGATGCGGGAGTTTCTGGCAGGTTATGCCGAGGTGGTGAAGTACGGCCTTATTGCCGACCGCGCCTTTTACGACTGGCTCGAAACCCATATCGATGCACTGAAGGCGGGCGATCAGACCGCGCGCATTGAGGCCATCGAAACCAGTTGCCGCTGGAAAGCGAAGATCGTGGCGCAGGACGAGCGCGAAGGCGGCGTGCGGGCCTTGCTCAATCTGGGACACACGTTCGGCCATGCGCTGGAAGCCGCCACCGGCTTTTCCTCTGACAGGCTGGTACACGGCGAAAGCGTTTCAATCGGCATGGTGCTGGCCTTCGATCTCTCCGCCCGCCTCGGCCTTTGCCCGGGGCAGGATGCGCTTCGCATGCGCCGCCATCTGGAGCGCGCGGGTCTGCCGACGCGCCTTGATCAGGTCGCGGGCGGCCTGCCCGATGCCCATGAGCTGATCGAGCTGATGGGACATGACAAGAAGGCCGTGGACGGCAAGCTAACCTTCATTCTCGGGCGCGGCATCGGCGAAGCTTTCATCACGCAGGATGTGAGCCATGCCGATCTGATGGAAGTCCTCTCCCGGCAACAGGCCGCCTGATGTCTCTGGAACTCGGACTGACACTTGCCGTCGTCATTGCCCTGGTGGTGGTGTCGGCATTTTTCTCCGGGTCCGAAACCGCCATCACAGCCGCCTCGCGCGCCAGCATGCACAAGCTGGCGGAAGATGGTAACCGACGCGCCCGGCTGGTCCGCCGGTTCATGGAAAAGCCCGAACAGGTGATCGGCGCGCTGCTTCTCGGCAATAATGCCGTCAATATTTTGTCCTCGGCGATTGCGACCAGCGCGCTGCTCTCCATTTTTGGCCGCGCGGGCATCGCCTACGCCACCATTCTTGTCACAACTCTTGTCCTGATCTTCGGCGAGGTTATGCCCAAGACCTACGCCATCGCCAATCCGGACCGGGTGGCGCTCGCCGTCGCGCCTGCGCTCCGTTTCTTCATCATCCTTTTTTCGCCGGTCACGCTTGCCGTCCAGTTCATCGTCAAGCGGACATTGCTGCTGTTCGGCGTGCGTGTGGGCGAGACCATCGGCATCGTGACGGCCCATGACGAACTGCGCGGCGCAATTGACCTGCATCACCGCGAAGGCGGCGTGATCAAGGATGACCGCGACATGCTGGGCGGCATCCTCGACCTGCGCGAGCTTGAGGTGACCAACATCATGGTTCACCGCAAGAGAATGGAGATGATCGACGCGGACCTGCCTATGACAGAGATCGTCAGCCTCGTGCTGTCGAGTCCACACACCCGCCTGCCCCTGTGGCGGGAAGAACCCGACAACATCGTCGGCATTTTGCATGTCAAGGATCTGTTGCGGGCGATCGCGGGGGCAGGCTGGAACCTGGATACGATCAGCCTGAAGACCATCTCCAACAAACCATGGTTTATCCCCGAATACACGAGCCTTCAGGACCAGCTCAACGCCTTCCTGCGCCGCAAGGCCCATTTCGCCCTTGTGGTCGATGAATATGGCGCTCTGATGGGACTGATCACGCTTGAGGATATTCTGGAGGAAATCGTCGGCAACATTACCGACGAACATGATATCGATCTGCCCGGCGCCCGGCCGCAGGCGGATGGCAGCGTGATCGTCGATGGCTCCGTGCCGATCCGCGACATCAACCGCACCTTCGACTGGCAGTTGCCGGATGACGAGGCGGTCACCATCGCGGGCCTCGTCATCCATGAGGCGCAGGCCATCCCTGAGCTCGGCCAGACTTTCACTTTTTACGGCTATCGGTTCACCATCGCCGGCAAGAAGATCAACCAGATCACATCTCTGCGGATCATGCCCCTGAAGGCAAGGCCCGCAAGTCCGCCTCTCACCGGGCGCTGATGCGCGCCAGCAATCTTTCGCGCAAGGGGTTTCCCGCCTCGAAAATGAATTCCGTGCGCGCCGCCGTCACCGTCTCGCGGCCCTTCGTGTAAAGATAGGCCACCAGATCGTAAAGATTGCCCGCCGGGCAATGGATGATGCGCACCGGCGCTTCCCGGAAGGCGCGGGCATAAGGCACGGTGGCCGCGAAACGCCGCTCAAGCTCGCCCAGCAGCGCCTCATCGCCGCCGCCTTCAAAGCGCACTTCCATCATGTCCCCGGCGCGACGCTCGGCGGCGATACGATCCAGCACCTGGGTCGCGGCGGCAAGCGCCCCCTCGCTCCAATCGGCGCGCAGGCTCGCAACCAGATTGGCCTGACTTTTCAGGATCACGCCATCGTCGAGAATCTTGAGATTGTTCGCCGCCAGCGTCGCTCCGGTCGTGGTGATATCCACGATAATCTCAGCCGAGCCCGCCGCGGGCGCACCCTCGGTCGCGCCGAGGCTCTCGACGATCCGGTAATCAGAAATGCCATGTTCCGCGAAAAAGCCCCGCGTCAGGTTGATGTATTTGGTGGCAACGCGCAGCCTCCTGCCGTGACGGCGGTGGAAGGCCAGCGCCACATCATCAAGATCCGCCATGGTGGCGACATCGATCCAGCTTTCAGGCACCGCGACGATGACATCGGCATAGCCAAAGCCGAGCGGCAACAGCAGCTCGACCTTGCTGTCGGGGGCGATGATTTCCTCGCGGATCAGATCCTCCCCGGTAATGCCGAAGTGAATGCCGCCGCTTTCAAGCTGGCTGGCGATCTCGGAGGCCGACAGGAACGCAACCCTTGCGTTGCCGATGCCCGCCAGACGACCAACATATTCGCGTCCGCCGGAATGTTTGACCGCAAGCCCGGCGCGCGCGAAGAAGGCATTGGCGTTTTCCTGCAACCGCCCCTTGGAGGGGATGCCTATAATGAGGGGCTCAGACATTGACACCGGTTCCCGTCGAAATTGCTCCCCTGGAATCAAGCGCCCGCTCCAGCTGCCCGATATTTATGGCACAACCGACGGCGGAAATGGCTTTCTCCGCACCGAGACTTTTCAGCAATCCGTCATAGCGCCCACCGCCCGCGACATGCTCGCCCGCGTCCAGCCCGGGCGCGCGCAGCTCGAACACGAAGCCCGTGTAATATTCAAGCTTGCGGCCAAAGCCCGTGTCGAAGCGCGCCTTTGACACGTCGATGCCGCGCGCCCCGATCAGCTCAAGCCGTTTTTCAAAGGCGGCGATCTGCGGCTCGATGGAGATGC
>JAATFR010000225.1 GCA_015655095.1 Hyphomicrobiales bacterium
CCTCGATCCTGCGCGCCGTCGCTCTACCGGCCAGTGGCGGCGACACGGTGTGGGCGAATACGGCCGCGGCCTATAATGACCTCGCGCCGGAACTGAAGAAACTTGCTGACAAGCTCTGGGCGGTCCACAGCAACGATTATGATTATGCCTCGGCGCACAAGGACGTCACCGAGGCGGCAGTAAAACGCCACAAGGATGTTTTTGCCGCGACCGTTTACGAGACCGAGCATCCACTCGTCCATGTGCATCCCGAAACAGGCGAGCGCAATCTGATCCTTGGGCACTTTTTGAAAAAGATCGTGGGCCTTTCAACGGTCGATAGTGCCCGGTTGTTCGGGATTTTTCAGGACCATGTGACGCGGCTTGAAAACACGGTGCGCTGGCGCTGGGCGGTCGGTGACGTGGCGATTTGGGACAATCGCGCCACGCAGCATTATGCGATCAATGATTATGGCGACCAGCATCGGGTGATGCGCCGCATGACGCTTCGCGGCGAGGTGCCCGTGAGCGTTGACGGACGGCGCAGCATTGTGCGCAAGCCGGGCGCCAGCGCGCTGCGGGCGGCGGAATAGAAACGGGACATCTGTGATGGCCGGCGATTCCGTGCTTCAGACGAAGACGCCAGCCTGCAGAGCGCTCATTGTTGCCCGCGATATTGAAGCGCGGGCGCCTGAGCATGACCGGGCTGCATCCTTCCCCTTTGAGAACTTCGCAGACCTTCATCGGGCGGGTCTTCTCCAGCTTGCCGTGCCGGTTGCATTTGGCGGACCAGCAACATCTCTGGCCGAGATGATCGATGTTGTGCGCATCATTGGCGCGGCGGATGCTTCGACCGCGCTGGTCCTGGTCATGCACTATCTTCAGCTTGGTTCTGGGCTGCGCTCAAGGCGCTGGCCCGAGGCGATCCGCAGGCGTCTGGCGCGTGACGCGCTCGAAGGTGTTTCTCTCGTCAATGCTTTGCGTACGGAGCCTGAACTCGGTACGCCTGCGCGCGGTGGGCTGACCGAAACCATCGCACGCCGGACGGGTGGAGGCTGGCGGATCAGCGGCCACAAGATTTACTCAACCGGGGCTCCGCTTCTGAGCTGGGGCCTTGTCTGGGCGCGTACCGAAGACGAAACACCTCAGATCGGCTTCTGGCTGGTGCCCATGGACGCGCCGGGCGTCAGCATGGTGGAAACCTGGGATCATCTTGGTCTGCGCGCCTCCGGAAGCCACGACACGCTGTTCGATAATGTGCTCGTGCCCGAGGATCACGCCGTTGACATTCGCCTGCCGAAGGAGTGGGGTGAACTTGACCCGCTTCAGGCTGCGTTTCATCCGCTGGCGCTGGCGGCACTTTATGAAGGTGTTGCGGTTGCGGCGCGCGACTGGCTGGTTGATTATCTGAAGGCGCGCAAGCCAAGCAATCTAGGCGCTTCTCTTGCGACGCTCCCGCATTTTCAGGAAGCGGTTGGTGAAATCGACGCCATGAGTTCCGTGAACCGGCTCCTTGTCGATGAAACGGCGGCGAGGCTTGATCGAGACCCGGCAAGCGTGACGGCTGAGGCAGCCGGCCTTGTCAAATTCACGGTGACATCGAATGCTATCAAGATTGTCGAGCGAGCCTTGCAGCTCACAGGCAACCCGGGCTTGAGCCATACGCGGCCACTGGAGCGCTATTTCCGGGATGTGCAGTGCAGCCGGGTTCACTCGCCGCAGAACGACAGTATTCTGAGGTTTTCCGGGCGTACCGCGCTAGGCCTTTAATAATTATAATTCTATCTGCGAGAGGGCGGATCATGAGCGTTGAATTTATTGGGATGATCTCGACAAGGGCCATGTCGGAAATCCACCCACCGAAAGGCCCCGCGATTGATCGCGACTATCTTCGCGCTTTTGCGCAAGCGCACGAGAATGCGGGATTCGACCGGATCCTGATTGCCCATCACTCGACCGGGCCCGACGCATTCATGGTGACGTCCTATATCGCTTCCGTGACAGAGCGTATCGGCTTCATGTTGGCGCATCGGCCCGGTTTCATGGAGCCGACACTCGCTGCGCGCAAACTTGCAACGCTGGATCAACTGATCGGCGGCCGCCTTGCCGTCCATATCATTTCAGGCGGCGATGATGAGGAGCAGCGCCGCGACGGCGACTTTCTCAATCATGACGAGCGCTATGCGCGGACGGACGAATATCTCGACATCATGCGCAAGGTGTGGACGAGCGACACGTCGGTCACCCATGAAGGCAAATATTACCGGTTTGAGCGCGCTTATTCTGAAGTGAAACAGGTGCAAAAGCCGCATCTGCCCGTCTATTTCGGCGGCTCGTCGGATGCGGCGCTCGATGTCGCGGGACGCCACGCCGATGTTTATGCGCTGTGGGGCGAAACACACGCGCAGGTGCGCGAGACGCTGGCCCGGGCGCAAGCCTCGGCGGCACGGTACGGGCGCAGGCTCCGCTTCAGCGTTTCCTTCAGGCCCATTCTGGCGGCGACGGAAGACGAGGCCTGGGCGCGCGCGCAGCGGATTCTCGATGAGGCAAGGCAATTGCGGCAAGCGGCAGGCCTCGTCGACGGCGATCCAAAGCAAAGCGTCGGGGCCCAGCGTCTTCTCGACGCCGCGGCGCAGGGTGACCGCGTGGACAAGCGCCTGTGGACGGCGATCGCGAAGCTCAATGGAGGCCGGCAAAATTCAACGGCGCTTGTCGGCACGCCCGAACAGGTGGCTGAGGCATTGCTTGATTATTATGATCTCGGCGCCACCACATTCCTGATCCGTGGTTTTGATCCGCTCGAGGATGCGACCGACTATGGACGCGAGCTTATTCCGGTGACCCGCGCGCTTGTCGCAAAACGTGAGGCTGCACAGCAGGCAAAAGCGGGATAGACTCCTCGCGCTTACATGCCACTCACACAGGCGAGGCGAGATATGCCCAGGGATTTTCAGGGTCTTGTGGTAACCGGATCGGCGGCCTCTGTCGCGGCCCTCGATCAGGCGACGAATGACCTGCTGGCCTGGAAGGGCAATACGGTGCGCGGTCTTGTCAAGGCGAGCCAGGCTGATCCGGCCTTCGCGCTCGGTCATGCGACCATCGCGGCGCTTAATCTGCTCGGCGGTGTGCGCGGCGATGATGCAGGTGTCAGGCTTGCCATAGAAAAGGCCGAGGCCACCATCGACGGGGCGACAGAGCGGGAGCATCTGCATCTTGAGGCGGCCAAGGCGTGGGCGGCGGGAAAGCTTCTGCGCGCAGCCGCAATATGGGAAGATGCTTTGCTCGACCAGCCCCGGGATGTGCTGGCCTTGCGTTTCGCCCTCGATACCTACTTCTTTCTTGGCCATTCGCAGGCCCTGCGCGATGCTGTTGCCCGTGTGCTGCCCGCCTGGTCGAAAGAGGACGGGAATTACGGATTTCTGCTGGGGCAATATGCGTTCGGCCTTGAAGAGGCGGGCAATCTTGCTGAAGCCGAAGCCACGGCGAGGCGCGCGCTTGAGCTCAATGCCGAGGATGCGTGGGCAACACATGCGCTTGTGCATGTTCTCGATACGGGCAACCGGCCGGACGAAGGCGTTGATATGCTGACGCAGACGGAGACTTCATGGACGAAGGGGTACTGGATCGCTGTTCATAACTGGTGGCACAAGGCGGTCTTCCTGATCGAGCTTGACCGTGCCGATGAGGCATTGTCGATCTTCGATGAGCGCATCAGGGAAAGGCTAGCTCAACAGGTTCCGCTTGATCTGGTGGATGCAGCGGCGCTTTTGTGGCGTCTCGAACTGGCAGGCGTCGATGTTGGCGAGCGTTGGCACGAGGTCGCCGGTTTCTGGAGCGCGCGGGTGGAAGATCATGTGCTCGCCTTCAATGATCTGCATATTGCGCTGTCGGCGACAGGGGCCGGGGACCGGGAACAACTCGATACGTTCAGCCAGTCGCTCGATCAGCACAATCATTCATCCGTTGGCGATACGGCCTATATTTCCCGCGATGTCGGCCGTGACCTCATTCAAGCGATCAGGGTTTTCGGGGAGGGCGATTACCGCCAGACCGTCGATCTCCTTCTGCCTATCCGCTTCAAGTTTGGACAAATTGGCGGCAGCCATGCCCAGCGAGATATTCTGACGCAAACATTGATTGCCGCTGCCTTGCGATCTGGCAATATCAGGCTGGCGCGGGCGCTGCTTGCCGAACGGCTTGGCTACCGTCCGACACCGCGCACCAGACGGCTCTATGGCGAGGTCAACGCAATGATCAGCCAGGCATCTGATGTTTAACTTTGTCAGGCCTGACTGGCTCGCAGGCGTTGCAGCGCTGTGACGAGCGCATCGATATCCTCGCACGTATTATAGAAGGCAAGCGAGGGGCGAACCGTGCTTTCGAGGTTGAACCGGCGCAGGATCGGCTGCGCGCAATGATGACCTGACCGCACGGCAATGCCTTCCTTGTCAAGCGCAGTACCGACGTCCTCGGTGCGCACCCCGTCGAGAACGAAGGAAAGAACGCTCGCTTTTTCCGCTGCCGTGCCAATGAGCCTGAGGCCCGGAACGCTTTTCAGCCCCTGAGTCGCATAGACGAGCAGTTCGTGTTCATAGCGCGTGATATTCTCCATGCCGATCGTATCAAGATAGTCGATTGCCGCGCCAAGGCCGACTGCGTCGGCGATATTGCCCGTGCCCGCCTCAAAACGATCAGGGGCACCATGATAGATTGTTTTCTCGAAGGTGACGTCTGCGATCATGTTGCCGCCACCCTGCCACGGTGGCATGTGCTCGAGTACGTCGGCCTTGCCATAGACGACGCCAATACCCGTCGGCCCGAAAACCTTGTGGCCCGAAAACACATAGAAGTCGGGATCAAGGGTCTGCACGTCGACGCGCAGATGTGAGACGGCCTGAGCCCCGTCGACCAGCACGCGCGCGCCATGCCGACGCGCGATGGCGACCATCTCGCGGACCGGCGTCACCGTGCCAAGCGCATTGGATACTTGCGTGAAAGAGACGAGGCGCGTGCGCGGATTGATCAGTTTTTCATATTCTTCAAGGATGATCTGTCCGGTGTCATCAACAGGCGCAACGCAGAGCTTCGCGCCTTTTTCGGCGCAGAGCTGCTGCCACGGCACGATATTGGCGTGATGCTCCAGCCAGGTGATGACAATTTCATCGCCTTCATTGATATTGCGGCGGCCCCAGGACTGCGCCACGAGATTGATGCCCTCGGTTGCCCCGCGTACAAAAATGATTTCCTTGGGAGAACTCGCGCCGAGGAAGCGGCGCACTTTTTCACGCGCGGCCTCATAGGCATCGGTCGCGCGC
>JAATFR010000133.1 GCA_015655095.1 Hyphomicrobiales bacterium
ATGCCCCTCCCGGCAGCGCCTACCTGGTTCAAAGCACGGAGCGAAGCCCGCACTATGCCTCGGTGATCGGCACCTTCATCTATCTCGACCAGGACCTGAACATTATCTCGAAAGTCGACCGTTCTGATTATCGGTTCGACCAACGCACACGCATCTGGTTCGATCCTCCCGCTGACGGGTCAGTCCTCGTCTCACCGCCTTACCCGTTCTTCTCGACCCGAGAAATCGGCATCACACTCTCCATGCGCACAGCAAACCAGACCATCCTCGGTACGGACCTTTCGCTCGCAACGCTCTCCACTGCGCTCAGGGACCTGAAGCCCACCCCCTCGTCCATGATCGTCCTCGCGGATAATGCCGGCAATCTAATCGCCACCTCGGATAAGCAGCAGCATTTATCCACGTACAGCCAGAACCCGGAGAAAAGGCTTATGAGCATCGAGGATCTGAACAGCCCTCTGCTCTCGCGCGCTTTTCTGGAAAGCATGCGCGACCCGGACAAGCAGATTCAAGGCATCAGCACACTACGTGATGACAAGACCTGGCTCTATCGCGCCCTGCACCAGAATACAGAGGGTGCCTCCTATGTCCTGATCATCGCACTCCCGGAAGCGGAACTTCTGGACGGCGCACGCCAGATCAGCCGTGAAACCATTCTGGCCAGCATCGGACTTCTGATTGTTGCATGTCCTCTTGTCTGGCTCGCCGCCCATCTCGTTTCGCGTCCGCTCCATCAACTGGCAGACGAGATTCTCAAGATCGAGGGTTTCGACTTTGATCCCCGAACTCCGATTGTCTCCAGGATCGTCGAAATAGATCACCTCGCCAGAGGCATCAGCAGTATCAAGCACCGCGTCCGCGAATTCATGACTCTGGGCCGCGCCCTTGGTTCCGTCCGGGACCTCGGCCATGTTCTTGAACATGCGATGAGCGAAATAACCGGCGTCGTGGGCGCCTCGGCCGGGGCTTTGTTCCTGCTTGACGAGGAAGGCAATGTTTCGTCCATCGTCAGAACATCTGCAAACAATCAGATCACCGGAACGCCGGAAACTGTCGCCATCCCCGCCCTCATCAATCTGGTGAACAGAAACGCCGACGCCTTCCAGTTCGAGGGCCTGAGCAGTGAAAAAATATTCGGCTCGGCTTTTGTTGGCCAGCTTGTGGATAATGCGCCCCTTCTTGCAGTTGTCATCCCGCTGCGCTCCTCACAGGGCGCGCTCGTCGGCGTCATCCTGCTGGCACGCCCTCACACGCCGGGCGATCTTCCGCTTCCAGAACCTGTACTGGGCTATGCCTCGGCCCTGGCCGGCACCGCCGCCATCGCCATCAACGCAAACCAGCTCTATCTCGGGCAGAAGGCGTTGCTGGAAGCCTTCATTCAGGTTCTGGGCAACGCCATCGACGCCAAATCGGCCTATACCGGCGGCCACTGCCAGCGGGTGCCCGTGCTGGCGGAAATGATGGCGCAGGCGGCGCAGGATGCGGATGGGGGCGCCATGAAGGATTTCCATCTGTCGGAAGAAGATTGGGAGGCCGTTCATATCGGGGCGTGGCTGCATGATTGCGGCAAGGTGACGACACCCGAATTCGTCATGGACAAGGCGACAAAGCTTGAAACCATCTACAACCGCATCCATGAGGTGCGGATGCGATTTGAGGTGATAAAGCGCGAGGCCGAGGTTGCCTGCTGGCAGCGCATCGCATCCGGTTCGGACAAGACGGCAGAGCTTGCAAGGCTGGATGAACTCTGGCTGGTACTCGATGAAGAGTTTGCCTCCATCGCCGAATGCAATCTGGGTGGCGAGGCCATGTCGCCCGGCGCTGTCGCCCGCCTTCGCGAAATTGCGGAACGAACCTGGACGCGGACCCTCGATAATTCGATCGGCCTCTCGGCGACGGAGCTTGCCCAGCAGAGTAAAATGGCTCTCACGCCCCTGCCTGCCGTTGAACGGTTGCTTGCCGACCGGCCCGACCATGTGATTGAACGCTCCGGGTCCGACATTCTGCCACAGGACAACCCATGGGGCATCAGGATGCAGCCCCCTGAGCATCTCTATAATTTTGGCGAACTGCATAATCTGTCGATCTTCCGCGGCACCCTGACGGCTGAGGAGCGCTACAAGATCAATGACCACATCATCCAGACCATCATCATGCTCTCGCGTCTGCCCTTTCCGCCTCACCTTAAGGCCGTGCCGGAAATTGCCGCGACCCATCATGAGCGGGTGGACGGCAAGGGCTATCCACGCGGCCTGACCGGCGGCGATATGAGCACTGTCGCCAAGATGATGGCGATCGCGGATGTGTTCGAGGCTCTCACCGCCGCCGACCGGCCCTACAAACCCGCCAAGCCGCTCAGTCAGTCGCTCGCGATCATGGACGACATGGCCGCCACGGGCCATTTCGACCCGCAGGTTTACAAATTTTTCCGGGAATCAACTGTCTGGCGCGATTATGCACGGCAGTTCCTCCGCCCCGACCAGATCGATATGTAGCAAGGAAATTCCGTGACCGGGTTTACTCCGGCAATGAGATTTCCATCTCCGGTCACAAGCCGTTCCACCACATGCTGGCGATCTCTCCTGACAATCCTCTGGAAATCAGATTGACCGGTTGATGACAGGTCGCGCGGACAAGGCCCGGCAAACCGCTTCCCTGCCGTTGTGACAGAGCCTCGGAAAGCCAGCATGGTGCAGTATTTCCTTGCTTGAGCGACTGAAGGATGCTCATGGGCAAATTGAGGATCTGGCGCACATGGATGTCCGGCTCTTCAGGAGACTCCGAAACCAGATAGACGACATCGACTTCCACAGCCTCATCGATCCACACGCGCTGGGAAAGAACGATTTCATCATGCAGGCGGTCGCAAGCCGTGATGTGGCTTTCCCGCTCCGGGAAAAGGAGCAGCATGGTATGGAGCAACGTCATATCTCTGTATGAAGACCATCCGAACCAGTCGGGCGCTTCCAGATCAATAAAATACGAGAATGTCGGCGTCCGGGCGATCTCGATCGCTTCCCGGACGGAATTACAGAACATCATGGCGGTGCGGCGAACACTTCCTGTCGGCACCCTTGCTGCTTGATGCAGCTTGATGGATGCAGGCTCCAAGCTTCGCAGGCATAGCCTCACCCCTGCAACGTCCGATGCTTCCGATCAGCGGGCAAGAGCCGGAAAGACCGACAGAGTGAGACGATACACATGAAGGTCAGGAAACCGCGCCCTAACCATCACGGTTCCTTCTTGTAACGGTCCAAATATCGGGGCTTGCATTTATGCGCCATTGCATCACCTTTCCCCGGGTGGGTAAGGCATCCGAAGGAACAGGCACAAGATGGGCAAGGATAAGGACAGGAAGAAAGACAAGAGCGGGCCCGAGACAGCCAGCACGTCTGTAAAGGACAAAAAGGCCAGCGAAAAAAGTGAGAGTCACCTGAACTACCGCGAGCAGCTCTATCTGCTTCAGGTCGAACTGGTAAAACTCCAGAAGGCTGCCATCGAAAAAGGGAAAAAAATCCTAATCATTTTTGAAGGCAGGGATGGTGCTGGCAAGGATGGCACGATCAAGCGCTTCACAGAGAACCTGAGCCCTCGTGACATCCGCATCGTTGCCCTGCCGAAGCCTTCGGACCGGGAATCTTCCCAATGGTATTTCCAGCGTTACGCCAAACACCTGCCGGCCGCTGGCGAAATCGTTTTCCTCAACAGAAGCTGGTACAATCGTTCGGGCGTCGAGCGGGTCATGGACTTCTGCACCGACGAACAATACGAGGAATTCATGGAGGAAGTGCCTATATTTGAGCAGATGCTGGCGCGCTCCGAGATATTCATCTTCAAATATTATCTGGACATCACCCGGCACGAGCAACAAAAACGCCTCAATGCCCGTCGCAAGGACCCGCTGAAACAGTGGAAGCTTTCCCCGATCGACGCCAAGGCCGTAACCCTGTGGGACGAATATTCCAAGGCCCGCGACAAGATGCTGATCCGCACAAACAGCCTTGTCGCGCCATGGACCATCATCTCGGCCAACAACAAGAAGCTCGCCCGGCTAAGCGCTCTCTCCGACTTCATCAGCCGCTTTGAATATGAAGGCAAGAACGACAAAATGGCCGTGCCCGACCGCTCCATCGTCTTCCCCTTCAATGCTGATCGACTGAGCGACGGGAGCATCGCTCCCTGACATCATGGATTTTCAGCAGCGCTCGAAATGCTTGCCCCTGAGCGTGGGGCGTTGCTGATCGCCCTGCCCCTCTTTTTGGTCTCGGCTTCGAGGAAGCCTCTGCCAACAGCAGGCTGAAGCCACCGGGCGGCATCCGCACTTTCCCGCTGCTCGCCATCTGCGGTGGCCTGCTCCATGCGCTTGAGCCCGACCACGCCACATTGTTCGCGGTCAGGCTTGCAGCTCTCGCGCGCTGGTTTGGCCTTTATTACTGGAAGCGCCTCAGCTTCAACCTTGCCGAAAGCGCGGAAGGAACCGACCGGCTGGAGGCGGGCATCATGGCCCCCGCCTGCAACCTGCTTGCTTTCGCCGGACGCACGGAAGGGTTAAAACCGCCACTTGCGCTTTTGGCCCTCACCCTTGCCGGGCTTGCCATCGCCTTCCTGCCGCTTCCCGGCTGAGGCGCCGCCCGGCGGCCCGATGGATCACAGATCGACAGATGAACTATCGCCACGCCTACCATGCCGGAAACTTCGCGGATGTGATGAAACATGCGCTGATGGCGCTTGTGATTGAGCATCTGAAGAAAAAGGAAAAACCCTTCTTCTGGCTCGACACCCATGGGGGCACCGGCCTCAGTGATCTTGCCGGAATCGAGGCGGGCAAAACAGGCGAGGCCGCGCAGGGCATCACCCGCCTGCTCGCCCTGCCGGAGAAGCCTTTTTCGCTTGCCCCCTATCTCGACACGTTGGCCCGCCTGCGAACCCTTCACGGAGCCAGCGCCTATCCGGGCTCTCCTCTGCTCGCGCGCGCGCTGATGCGCCCGGGCGACCGGCTCATGGCCTGCGAACTCCACCCGCAAGATGGCGAGGCGCTGCGCCGCCTGTTCAGCCGGGACATGGATACCAGAATCTCGATCATGGACGGCTATCAGGCAATCCGCGCCTTCCTGCCGCCGAAGGAGCGGCGCGGCGGCATCCTGATCGACCCACCGTTCGAGAACCGCGATGAATTCGACCAGCTCTGGCAGGCGCTGCTGGATGTCCGCTCACGCTGGCCAACCGGCACCCTGATGCTCTGGTATCCGGTCAAGGACCCAAGCCTTTCGGGTGCGCTGATCGAACGCTTCGTGAGCGAGGGACCCGCCAAAACGCTGCTGACGGAACTCCATGTCATGGGCAGCGAGGACGCCGGCCGCTTTGCTGGCTCGGGCCTCATCATCGTCAACCCGCCCTACCGTCTCGACGAGGAGGCCTCATCCCTGCTCGGCTGGCTCGCCAGCCATCTGGCGCAGGGACCAGGGGCGAGGGCGCGGATCGAATGGCTGCGGACATGAAAACGCCGGCCCCTTGCGGGACCGGCGTCATGATCATTCGTTTTCCGCGACGGGAAAATCAGGCGGCGTTGTAGCCGAGCACAGCCTTGACCTCGAGGAACTCCTCAAAGCCGAACTTGCCCCATTCACGGCCATTGCCGGACTGCTTGTAGCCGCCGAACGGCGCGCCGAGATCGGGGCCCGCCCCGTTCAGATGCACATTGCCGGTGCGCAGACGCGAGGCGACCTCACGCGCATGTTCGATGGTGCCCGAGGAGACATAGCCGGACAGGCCATAGACCGTGTCGTTGGCGATGGAGACCGCATCATCCTCATCCTTGTAGGGCAGGATGGAGAGCACGGGGCCAAAGATTTCCTCGCGCGCGATCGTCATGTCGTTGGTGACGTTGGCAAACACGGTCGGGCGGACATAATAGCCCTTGTTGATGCCGTCGGGACGGCCAACGCCGCCAGCGGCGACGGTCGCACCTTCCTCGATGCCCTTCTGGATCAGGCCCTGGATCTTGTTGAACTGGGCTTCGCTGACCACCGGACCGATCTTGGTATCCTCAGCGAACGGATCGCCGACCTTGACCTTGGCGGCAGCCGCCGCCGCGATCTTGACCGCTTCGTCATGACGCGACGCAGGCACCAGCATGCGCGTCGGCGCGTTGCAGGACTGGCCGGAATTGTTCATCACGTTCATCACGCCGCCGGCGACCGCGCTGTTGAAGTCCGCGTCGTCGAGGATGATGTTGGCCGACTTGCCGCCGAGCTCGAGCGCGACGCGCTTGACCGTATCGGCCGCCGCCTTGGAGACGAGGATGCCCGCCCGGGTCGAACCCGTGAAGGAAACCAGATCCACATCGGGATGCGCCGAGAGGCGCGCGCCGACACCCGCGCCATCACCGTTGACGAGGTTGAAGACACCGGCAGGCACACCGGCTTCATGCAGGATTTCCGCCACGAGATAGGCGTTGACCGGAGCCACTTCAGAAGGCTTCAGCACCATGGTGCAACCGGTGGCGAGAGCGGGCGCGACCTTGCACATGATCTGGTTGACCGGCCAGTTCCATGGCGTGATGAAGGAGCAGACGCCGACAGGCTCACGCACGATGCGCGTGTTGCCCTCGCTGTATTCAAACTCGTAATCCTTGAGGATCTCGATCGCCTTCGCCAGATGGGCGATGCCCATGGCGGCCTGCGCCTTCTGGGCAAGCCAGGCAGGCGCGCCCATTTCGAGCGTGATGGCCTCGGCAACCTCAGCATAGCGCTTCTGGTAGACCTCGATGATCTTCTGCATGAGCGCAATGCGCTCGGCCACAGAGGTTCTCGAGAAAGCGGGGAAGGCGGCCTTCGCGGCGGCGACAGCCTTGTCAGCGTCTTTCGCCGTGCCGATGCTGATGCGGGCGAAAGGCTCTTCATTTGCCGGATTGATGACGTCGAGCGTCTTGGGTTCAATCGGGTCGACCCACTGGCCGTTGATATAGAACTTGAGATAGTCCTTCATCTGGTCCTCCATAACCGATGCTCCCGCCGTGGTCGAAGGGCCGGGGCCCATCACGACCCGATGGCGCCTTGCGTGAGCGCCCATTTCAAACGGGAAATTCTTGTGGCGGAACCCTCGCACAGCAAACGCGGTCCGGTCCAGTGCAAAACACAGGCGTTTTCAGCCGTATTGTGCATCCGATTTTCAAGGGGCAGGACGTAAAAAATATGCCGGAGCGGGCTCCCACGCCCTCCAGCAGGGCCCTTAGTAGAGATTATCCCGTTCATCCTTCTTCAGGCCCACCTGAATCAGCATCGCAGGAACCATGAGCTTGAGCTGGTCGCGGATCATCTGGCCGAAAGTCGGCAGCGTATCGCGCGGAATATGACGCTCCGGATTCCATAATTCCGAGCGCACGAGCGCCTTGGTGCAATGCAGAAAGGCTTCCTGGATGGTGACGACCATGACGCTGAGCGGCGGCTTGCCACCCACGACGAACCGCTCCATCAGTTCAGGTTCGGTCGAGATCGCCGCTGTACCGTTGACCCTGAGCATCTCGTTGATCCCGGGGATGAAGAACAAGAGCCCGACCGCGGGTGAATGAACGATGTTGGTCAGCGTATCCAGCCGGTTGTTGCCTGGTCGGTCCGGCATGGCGAGGTGCCCGTCATCGAGAATGTGAACAAAACCGTTTTCACCGCCCCGCGGCGACACGTCCGCCGTGCCGTCGGGCCGCGACGTGCCGATGCACAAAAACGGCGACAGTTCGATGAAACGCCGGCAATGGACATCAAGCGCAGGGAGCGCCTTGTCGATCACCCCTTGCGAGGCCTTGCGATAGACCGTCCGAAGCTCCCGCTCCTCCCCGATCCGCTCGAAAATGTTGGTCACAGGCTTCCTCCTTCCCCATGAGTCCCGCCTCAACAGCCGGTCTCAATCCCTTTGCCGGGACATTATGGATTATCCTGCAATAATTGAGAACCAGTCGCAAACTGCATTATAGGTGCCCGATCCGCCTCGCTATAGGATGCCGCAATTCAGGGTTTCAGACGATGCGTGAGGGCTGAATTGTTTATTGACGGCAGGACCATTCCGGACGGCGCCATCATCGAGACGGATCTTGCCATCATCGGCGCGGGCGCAGCGGGGATCAGCATCGCCAGGGCGCTCGCGGATACAGGCATCGACATCGCCCTGATCGAAAGCGGCGGCTTTGAATTCGACCCAGCCACGCAGGATCTGGCGGAAGGCGCCAGCACCGGGGTTCCCTATCCGCTCGACACATCAAGGCTTCGCTATTTCGGCGGCTCGACCAACCATTGGGGCGGCTGGTGCCGCCCGCTCAACGCGCCCGACTTCGAGAAACGCGACTGGGTGCCGTGGTCGGGCTGGCCGATCAGCCGCGCCGACCTTGATCCGTTTTATGTCCGCGCCGCCGTGGTCTGCGAACTGGGAGCGTCGAGCTTCGACGATCCCGCGCCATGGTCATCCCGATCCGGCAACCGGCCCCTGCCACTCGAGGGGGGCGAGGTCGAAACCCGCTATTTCCTGTTCAGCCCGCCCACCCGCTTCGGGACGCGTTATCGCAAGGATATTGAAACTGCCCCGCACGTGCGCACCTACCTTCACAGCAACGTCATCGACATAGCCACTGACGATCAGGCCGCCGAGGTGCAGAGCCTTGCCATCCGCACGCTGGACGGCAAGGGCTATGAGATAAGACCGAAACGCTGCGTGCTCGCGACCGGCGGCATCGAGAACGCCCGCCTGCTGCTGGCCTCCAACCAGACCATTCCCGCCGGTCTGGGCAACGGCCATGGCGTGGTCGGACGGTTCTTCATGGAACATATCCATGTGCCGGGCCAGATCGCCTTCGTCGCCCTTTCCGACAGCCAGATGTTCTCGCCCTATTATCAGGATCATGAACGGATCGGGACCGGATGGGTGCGGGGCGTCTTCATGATGTCCGACGACTATCTCCGCCGCAAAAAGCGGCTGGGCTCCAATATGGCGATCTATTCGGACCATGCCCCGACCATCGATCCCGCCAAAGCCGCGCAAGACCCGGGTCTTGCAGTGGAGCCTGCCGTCGCGGGCATGATCCGCCAGACGACCTCCAACGCGCCCGCGGGCGCAACACCCATGATCTATGGCATAAGCTGCGCCACCGAGCAGGCCCCGGACCCGGCAAGCCGCATCACCCTTTCGCGCGAAACGGACGCGCTCGGCATGCCGCGCGCCGAACTGCACTGGACCATGAGCGCGCTCGACCGGCGCAGCCTTGCGGGAAATATCCGCGCCGTCGCCCGCGCCTTCGGGCTCTGGGGCGAGGGCCGGGTCCGCATCGTCTTCGATCAGGGCGAGGACTGGGCCGACGAGGAAGTCGGCTGGGGCAACCACCACATGGGCACGACCCGCATGTCGGACGATCCCCGCTTCGGCGTGGTCGATGCCGATTGCCGCGTCCATGGCGTGTCGAACCTCTATGTGGCGGGCAGCTCCGTCTTCACCACCGGCGGCGCGGTCAACCCGACCCTCACCCGCGTGGCGCTCGCGCTGCGCCTCGCCGACCATCTGAAAGCGGGAAACTGAAGACATGGACCCCAAGA
>JAATFR010000017.1 GCA_015655095.1 Hyphomicrobiales bacterium
GCGGAAGCCGGTTTTGGCGGCCCGCTCAACTGCTTTGAAATCATGAAGGCCTACATTGAGGCCGGTGCGGCGGGCGTTCACTATGAAGACCAGCTCGCCTCGGAAAAGAAGTGCGGCCATCTCGGCGGCAAGGTTCTGATCCCGACCCGCGCCCATGAGCGCAACCTGAACGCCGCGCGCCTCGCCGCCGACGTTTCCGGCGTGCCGACCCTGATCATGGCCCGCACCGATGCCGAGTCCGCGAACCTCATCACCTCGGATATCGACGATCGCGACCACGAGTTCATCGACTTCGACAAGGGCCGCACGGTTGAAGGTTTCTACCGCCTGAAGCCCGGCACGGGCGTTGACCATTGCATCAAGCGCGGTCTGGCCTTTGCTCCTTATGCCGACCTGCTGTGGTGGGAAACCTCGGTGCCGAACCTCGCCGACGCCAAGCGCTTCGCCGAAGCGGTGCGCAAGGAATATCCCGACCAGTTGCTCGCCTATAACTGCTCGCCTTCCTTCAACTGGGAAGCCAAGCTCGACAAGGAAACCATCGCCAAGTTCCAGCGCGAAATCGCGGCGATGGGCTACAAATACCAGTTCGTGACGCTGGCCGGTTTCCACCAGCTCAACCACGGCATGTTCGAGCTCGCCTCGGGCTACCGCGACCGCGGCATGGCGGCCTACTCAGAACTCCAGCAGGCCGAGTTCGCCTCGGAAGCCAGGGGCTACACCGCCACGCGCCATCAGCGCGAAGTCGGCACCGGCTATTTCGATCTGGTTTCGCTGGCAGCCGCCGGTGGCGAAAGCTCGACCACGGCGCTGGGCGATTCGACCGAAGCCGCACAGTTCGCCGAGCAGCACTAAAAGCTGACCGTATTAAGACGAAAGGCCGCGGATCACTCCGCGGCCTTTTTCATATCTGCAATCCGGCAGGGAGGGGCCTATTCCGCCGCAATCGCCTTTAAAGCGGAAGGGCGTTTGCGCAGATTATATTCGGCGAAATCGGGACGCCGCGTCCGCCACCAGTATTTGAACGTGTAGTTCGCCCAGTTGTTGGTGACCTTGCCTTCCTCCGTTTTATACCAGCTCGTGCAGCCTGCATTGAAAACCGAGTTCTCATTATCGTTCTGTACCGAGAGGTTAGAGGCCCTCAACGCCTCCGGCTTCACATCGAGATAGAGAAGATCGTCATCTTTCAGTTTGCGGACGCACTGAACGATGTAGTTTGCCTGACACTCGATCATGAAGATGATGGAGTTATGCCCGAGATTTGTGTTTGGCCCATAAAGCAGGAAGAAGTTGGGGAAGCCCGGCACGGTCATGCCGTGGTGAGCCTCAGCGCCCTTCCTCCAGACATTCTTGATGTCCGCGCCGCCAAGCCCCGTCACCTTCATCGGCCCGAGAAAATGAGTGGTGTCGAAACCCGTGCCATAGATGATCGCGTCGAGCGGAACGTCCCTGCCGCTTTTCAGCTTCACACCCGTCGCCGTGATCGTCTCAATCGGGTCCGTCACGACATCGAGACTGCTGCGCCCCATGGCAGGCCACCAGTCGTTGGAGAACAGCACGCGCTTGCAGCCCGGCGCATAATCCGGCGTCAGCGCCGCCTGCTTTACCGGATCGGCGACATCGGCCTTCATCGCCTCGATGGCCATTTCCCTGATCTTGTCGCCGCTCTTGTGGAAGGCATAGAACAGCAGTTCGCCGCTCCAGTAGATCTTCCAGCGCTGCAACCGCATGAAGGCGGGCACCGCGCCATAAAGTATTTTTTCCCAGGATGCGAAGTCGCGCTGCGGACGCGGCACGACCCAGGCGGGCGTGCGCTGGAAAAGGCTGAGCCGGGCGACTTTCCTGACGACCTCCGGCACGAACTGGATGGCGCTGGCCCCGGTGCCGATGACACCAACATGCTTGCCCGCAAGATCATACTCATGGTTCCAGTCAGCCGAATGCCAGCTCGGCCCTTCGAAATTCTCTCTGCCGGGCAGCGCCGGATAGAGCGGGCGGTGAAGCTGCCCCGTGCCCGCCGCGATCACATGGGCCTCGAAGCTTTCGCCCGCACCGCGCAACTGCCAGACGCCGCGCGCCTCATCGAAGCTTGCTTCCCCGATCTCGGTATTGAAGCGGATGAAGGAACGCAGACCATATTTGTCCACGACCTTTTCCAGATAGGCCTTGATGTCGGCTGACGTGACAAACTTCCTGTCCCAGCCCGGATCAAGCTCGAACGAAAACTGGTACATGTGTAGCGGCACATCGCAGGAACAGCCGGGATAGGTGTTCTCCCGCCAGGTGCCTCCGATCTCGGACGCCTTTTCATAGATCGTGAAATTCCGGTTGCCCGCTGCCAGAAGCTTGATGCCTGTGCAGATACCGGCCACGCCCGCGCCCACGATGGCGACGGAGGGCCCGTCCGTTATCCGCTGTGACGCCATAATGCCCCTCCCGGCCAGGTTTGCATTTGGAAAAACCCCGGCCTCACAATGATTATCTGTCCACAGGTTAATCCGATTTGCCCCTCCATCAAGGGCAGGTGATCGGTTAGACTGAACCTCCTTGCAAAGTGGAAGCAGACGTTACGGCAACCGGAGACTCCTGAATGAGCACCGCCACCACCGACCTGTCCGATGCCCATGGCAGCCGCGTGCGCCACTGCGCGCCGGTCTTCCGCGACTTTGGCGGGCGCATCGCCTTCTCAGGCCAGATCGTCACGCTGGAGGCTTTCGAGGACAACACCAGGGTGCGTGAATTGCTGGAGATGTCGGGCGAGGGCCGCGTGCTGGTGATCGATGGCGGCGGTTCGCTCAATTGCGCCATGGTCGGCGGCAATCTCGGCGTTCTGGCCGAGCAGAACGGCTGGACCGGCATTCTCGTCAACGGCTGCGTGCGCGACACAGCCGAACTCAACGATTGCAATGTCGGCATCAAGGCGCTTGCCGCCCATCCCAGAAAGACGGAAAAGCGCGGGCTTGGCGATACCGGCGTGTTCGTAAGCTTCGCCGGCGTCACCTTCGCGCCCGGCGACTGGCTCTATGCCGATGCCGACGGCGTGATCGTCTCTTCAACGAAGCTCGACTGAAACCGGCAGCAGGCAGCGCAGCGGACGCCTCAGGCGGCCGCCACGATTTCCTTCACATAGACCGGATGGGCGAAGGCCGCCTTGTGGACTTCCGGTGTGTAATATTTCGTTGCGAACCCGGCGGCGGCGAAACGCGCTTCCAGCGTTTCGAGCGGCACCGTGAGCAGGCTTTCGTCATTGGTGCCGAAGCCCATCGCCATCGGCCCACCGACATAGGTGGGAACGGTCGCGAGGTAGCAGGTGGAGACGGTGAACAGCTTGCGGAACTTCTCCATGGTGGAGCGAAGCTCGTCGGCCTGCATAAAGGGCACGCCGTTCTGCGTGATGACGACGCCGCCTTCGGCAAGGCAGCCCTTCACGTCGCGGTAGAATTCCTGCGTGAAGAGCACGGCGCCGGGTCCGATGGGATCGGTCGAGTCGACAATGATCACGTCATATTTGAGCGGCGGCTTTTTTACGAAAAGCGAGCCGTCGGCGATGACCAGATCGAGGCGCGGATCATCGAAGGCATTGCGGCAGATCACGCCCAGATGGGTTTTGGCGAAATCGACCACGTCCTTGTCGATCTCGACCATAGTGATCTTTTCAATGCCCTTATGGCGCGTGACCTGGTGCAGCATACCGCCATCGCCACCGCCGATGATGAGCACGTTCTTCGCATTGCCGTGGGCGAGGATCGGCACATGAGCCATCATCTCATGGTAGATGAACTCGTCATGCTCGGTCACCTGGGTAACGCCGTCGAGCGACATCATCCGGCCGAAGCGGGCATTCTCGTAAATCACGAGATTCCACTGGCCGGTGCCTTCCTCATAATAGACCTTGTCCGCGCGATAGGCCGTCAGATAGCCCTCATGCAGACGCTCCGTCATCCAGCGCCGGGGCGTATCGCTCATACCATCCCACTTCCACGGCGGATTTCATCGACGCGGATTTCAGAAGGGTTGAAGGCCTCGCGCAGAACCTCAATCGAATTGAGAGGCTGCGCCTCGCCACACATGAAGACGTCGAGCGCGGCATAGTCGGCTTCAGGCCACGTATGGATCGAGATATGGCTCTCAGACAGCACGGCCACGCCCGAGACGCCGCCGTTTGGTGTGAAGTGATGCAGATGGATATGCAGCAGTGTCGCACCTGAAACTTCCACACAGCGCTTGAGCGCGCGCTCGATATGATCGAGATCGTCAAGTCTGCTCGCCCCGATTAGGTCAATAATCAGGTGGGTGCCGGCGAACCGCTCGCCATCGCGCTCGATGAAAAAATCCTTGCGCTCGTCCGATGACGTGCGCGGGCTCATTTCTGCGCCAGCGATAACAGGAAACTCGATTACTTCCGCCTGGGTCTGCCTTGAACCGTGATTCAAGTCGATCCCCAATTGGAAGAGGGCGTCGGTCTGCGACATGATGCGCCTCCCCAACCAGTAGATGGACCAGACCGGGGAGGGAAGCCGAAGCTGCCCTTGTGCCGGTCACTGATGATTTTCGCGAGATAAACGCGACGAGTGCCGAGTACCCGAATGAAACATTCTGGTGTCTCTCTGCTTGTCTCATTTTCTTGTTAAGAGAAAATGAACTTCTGCAGACAAGGCTCGACTTCGATCAGGGGCGTTAGCCCCTAAGACTATAAACCGGCATAAGCATTCTCCCTCGGGGAACCGCAGGATGGCCCGACGGGCCAATCTCAAACAATTGCCAAAAGAGACGCGTACGCCGTTACATAGCCAGGTGCCGAAGCGCGAGGAAAGGGGCACGTGCGATTGCGTTCTGTCGGGCGTGTCTATAGATCGCGCGCGTGGGTGTCAATGAATTTGCATGAACGGCAGGTAGAATCCTGAATTTTGCCCGGTCGTCATCTCGGTACAAGATTTTTTGAAAATTTAGTTGCGAGTAATTCTCAGTTTCAATATCATTGCTTCAGATAATCGAGCCCGGAGAAGCATGATGAAGCCCACCAATTATGTAGAGCTTACGGAACGCATCCCTGCCCACCCAAGCTACAAGCCGGGCCAGTCTATGGAGACGCTCGGCTTTCCCGAGCAGTTCGTCGTCTGGGCGGTGCGGATCGGCTGGGCTCATCACAGCGGCAGCCGAGACGCGCAGATGCTGCTGCACGGCGCCTTCGACAAGCTCGACATGCCAGAAGGGGCCGAACTGATCGGCGACCTCATCAGCCGGCTCGGAGCCACCATCGCCCGCCCGCTCGCCTTTCCCTGCCCGAAATGGCGCAGCCTCACAGGCGATGAAGCGCGGCTTCTTTCTTTTCTCGCGGCACTCCAGAGTCAGGGCGATATGCCCTTCGACGAGTGCCCGGCATCGCTCGACATGCGCTGGCCTTCCCAGCTCTGGCGGGCGAGCCATCGGTTGGCTCTGGCGCTCAGCGCGTCGGGGCTTTATCTCGGCATCGGGTTTGGCGGCTCGGGGGCCTTCCCGAACTCGATGCCGAGCATTCACTAGCGGCAGTTGCAAAAGGAGGAGCGGGCACTAGCCGAATGTGTGCCCGTTCGCGAGCCCGCCCATGCGGCCGGCGATGGCGAAGAACTCGGCGACGGTTTCGTCGATGATTTCCTTCGCCGTCTTGATCGAGTCGATCAGGCCCACTGTCTCTCCCGCCAGCGCCGGGGCGGCTTCCATGTTTCCACCGAAATAAACATCGCGGATGCCTGAAAATATGTCGGCGGGCATGCGCCCCTCTGCATAAATCTCATCCATGCGCCCGCTTTTCAGCGCGCGGATGCAAGGCGTCGCTTTCTTGTTCAGCACATAGGTGCCGGTCTCTTTCGACGCCACGATCTTGTTCTTGTAATTCTCATGGACCGGGCTTTCAGCCGAGCTGACAAAGCGCGTGCCCATCTGCACGGCCTCGGCCCCGAGCGCGAAGGCAGCCGCCATGCCGCGCCCGTCGCAGATGCCGCCTGCGGCGACCAGCGGCACATCGACCTTTGCCCGGATCGCCTGCAACAGCACCAGTGTGGACACCTCTTCCGGGTTCTTGAAGCCGCCGCCCTCGGCGCCCTCGACCACAAGTCCGTCGACGCCCGCCGCCACACATTTGACCGCGGCATCCACCGTCGGCACCGCATGATAGACCACGATGCCCGCCGCCTTGAGCGGCCCGACGAATTTGGCCGGGCTTCCCGCCGAGGTCGTGACGAACTTCACCCCGCTCTCGCAGACAAATTTCAACATGGCGTCATCACGCAGGAACATGATCGGCAGATTGACGCCGAAGGGCTTGTCGGTGATTTCCTTCATTTTCAGGATTTCGGCCTTGCAGACCTCCGTCTCGCCCGACGAGGTTTCGATGATGCCGATGCCCCCGGCATTGGAAACCGCAGAGGCCAGTTGTGAACGGGCGATCCAGCCCATCGGAGCCTGAATGATCGGATATTGAGCGCCGGTATGGGCAAGCACACGGTTCATTGGTTTCCTCCCAGAAACATCCAAAACAGGTGAAGAGCAGCCCCGCACTCTTGTGCGTTGAGCCTGCCCGGCAAGAAGGAATCAGCCGTGGGTCACGGCAACGCCATAGACGGCGAACCAGCCGAGTAGCAGAACGCCAAGGGCGATCCGGTACCAGCCGAACACGACGAAGGTGTGCTGGCTGACGAATCCGATCAGCCATTTGACGACGATGAGTGCCGAAACGAAGGCCAGCACGAAGCCGATGGCGATGGTCAGGCCGTAATTGGGGTCAAGCAGATGGCGCGCCTTCCACAGATCGAGCACGGTCGCGCCCAGCATGGTCGGAATGGCGAGGAAGAATGAGAATTCCGCCGCCGTCTTGCGATCCACGTTCAGCATGTAAGCGCCCAGGATCGATGCGCCCGAGCGCGAAACGCCCGGAATCATCGCCAGACACTGGATGAAGCCGATGGCGACCGCCCGACCATAGGGAATTTGCTCTACGCTATGGAAAATCTGCACAGGCTTGAGCCGCTCGATCGCCAGGATGGCGATACCGCCGATAATGAGTGATGAGCAGACCACATAGGGTGAGAACAGCACCGTTTTGATGAAATCATGCAGCAGGAAACCGATCACGGCGGCGGGCAGAAAGGCCACGGCGATCAGCAGCGCGAAGCGGCGCGCATCGGGATCATTGGGCAACCGCACCAGCACGCTCCACAGGCGCTGAAAATAAAGCACGCAGATGGCGAGGATCGCGCCAAGCTGGATCACCACATCGAAGACCGTGGCGATCGGCCCGTCAAACCCCACAAGCTCGCCTGCGAGAATGAGATGTCCGGTGGAGGATACCGGCAGAAATTCGGTCACCCCCTCGACGACACCGAGAAAGGCGGCTTGCAGCAAAGTCGTATCAATCATGAGAACACTCGATCCCGGCCCGGACGGCGCGGCTTCAGTTGCGGTGAGAATCCCGGAAACTCAACCACATGGACCGGAACGACGCCAGTTGGAATTGCCGCGCCGCAACGCAAAGTAAACTGAACCGGCAAAGAACATGGCCGGGAAATTTGGTCCAGGTGGTTTTGGGCAAGGCAAGGAACGAATTGCATGCCCCAGTCTCCCTCCTGTAGACTCCAGCCTAGGGTAATTACCCTAAACAAGGACTCGGGCGCTTCGCAAAGAGGACGGCCAGAACAAGGGTCCACGGGAGGAATGCGATATGAAATTCACCTGGTTCAACCTGATGCCCTGGCCCTATCTGCCCGATGACTTCCGCGAGAAGCATCGTTCCGTATGGGTCGACATCGATTCAAAACTGTTCGACCCGGCAAAAAGCCATCAGGTCTACAACATGTACATGGACCTGCTGGAATACGCCTCGACGCTGGGCTTCGATGGCGTGGGCGTGAACGAGCATCACCAGAACGGCTATGGCATCATGCCCTCGCCCAACATCATCGCGGCGGGTCTCGCGCGGCGTACGAAAGATGCCGCCATTGTCGTGCTCGGCAATTCCATCGCGCTCTACAATCCGCCTGTGCGCGTGGCGGAAGAATTCGCCATGCTGGACTGTATCAGCGGGGGACGCCTCGTTGCGGGCTTCCCGGTCGGCACCTCGATGGACACCAACTATTGCTATGGCCAGATCCCGGCCCTGACGCGTGAAAAATATGGCGAGGCCCATGATCTGATCAAACGGGCATGGGAAGATCCCGAACCCTTCGCCTTCAACGGCCGCTACAACAAGCTGCGCCACGTCAATATCTGGCCGCGCCCGATCCAGAACCCGGTACCGATCCATATTCCCGGCGGCGGTTCGGTCGAAACC
>JAATFR010000063.1 GCA_015655095.1 Hyphomicrobiales bacterium
CGACGCCGAGAGCGACGCCCTGGACGGCCTGTCCCGCGAGTATGATGGATTGTTCCCCGCGGGGACCGGCGACCTTGCGCGCAAATCTTACCAGCGTGTCCGCGGCATGTTCGCCCCTGGCGTAGAGGATGGCGGCGAACAGGACTGTGACGAAAAACTGGATGAACAGCGCACCGATGCTGCCGATGCGGGCGGCGAACCACTGGGCGACAATGCCGATGTAAGGTGCGGCCTTCTGGGTTATTTCCATGGCTCCCCCGCCTGCCATGTCATGCCAGAACTGATCAATGCGCGGACCGATGTAGGGCAGGGTGATGAGCCAGTCCGGCGCTGATCCGACGTCGACTTGCTTGAGGGCGGTGAATTCGTCCACCAGCCGGTGGGCGTTGTGAACCAGCGCGATAATGGCGGCGCCCAGCGGGACAAGAAAGATCAGCAGCAGGGCAAGGGTCATGACGGCCACCGCAAGGCTACGCTTGCCCCAAAGCCAGCCCTGTATCCGGGTCATCACGGGCCAGGTTGCCACGACGATGGTGGTTGCCCAGATGATGGCGTGGAGAAAGGGATGGAGAATCCACAGCGTGACCGCGATCATGGAAACCAGCAGCAGGATACCGAGCACTGTGCGGGTGAGGCTGTGTTCTATTTCTTCCATGTATTCGCTCCGATGGGTTGGCTGGGATCACATTAGGTCGTGCCTTTGCCCGAAGCGAATGGATAGTGGTTCCGCCCGGCTCCCAATCCGGTTGACACCCCCTCTCCACGCCAAGTACGTTCCGAAAAAGAACTTATGGATGGCCGGGGTGGAGGAAATCTATAATGGAAAAGCGCAATGCGACTGTCGCGGTGATCGGGGCAGGCGACTTCATCGGCAGCGCGATTGCCCGGCGTTTCGCGGCCGAGGGCTACCAGATCCATGCTGGACGCCGGAATGGCGACAGGCTGGTGGACCTCAAGGCCTCAATCGAGGCTGAGGGCGGTCGGTGCGAAGCCCGTTCGCTCGATGCCCGCAATGAGGAGGATGTCGCCGCCTTTCTAGCAGAAGCCGATGCCGCCGCCCCGCTCGAAGCCTGCATTTTCAATATCGGCGCGAATGTGAACATGCCGTTGCTGGAAACTACAGAGCGTGTTTTCCGCAAGGTTTGGGAAATGGCCTGCTACGCCGGTTTTCTGGCTGGGCGGGAAGCGGCGCGGCGGATGCTGCCGCACGGCCGGGGCTCGATCTTCTTCACAGGCGCCACGGCGAGCCTGCGCGGGGGCAACGGCTATGCAGCTTTCGCCAGCGCCAAGTTCGGCCTGCGCGCCGTCGCCCAGTCGATGGCCCGGGAACTGGGACCGAAGAATATCCATGTCGCGCATCTCATCATCGATGCCGGTGTGGATACCGCCTGGGTTCGCGAACGGCTGAAGGAACGCGAAGGCGAGGCGGCGCTTGCCAGCCTGAAACCCGATCAGTTGATGGACCCGGCCTCGATCGCGGAGACCTACTGGCAGCTTCATCGCCAGCCCCGCGACGCCTGGACCCATGAGCTGGACGTGCGGCCCTATGGCGAGAAATGGTGAGAAAGGCATAGAAATGAAGATCAGATTTCTGTTCGATTTCGGCAGCCCCAACGCCTATCTGTGCCATCGCGTGCTGCCGCAACTGGCTGCGCGGACGGGCGTGACGGTGGACTATGTGCCGGTGCTGCTCGGAGGCATCTTCAAGGCGACGAACAACCAGTCGCCGGCCATGGCTTTCGCGGGCATCAGAAACAAGCTCGAATATGATCACCTGGAGATGCAGCGTTTCATTCGCAGACACGGGCTGACCAAATTCGTCTTCAATCCCTTCTTTCCGGTCAACACGCTCCAGATCATGCGCGGGGCCGCCGCCGCCGATCTCGACGGCTTCCTGCCCGGCTATGTCGAGGCCGTCATGGCCGCCATGTGGGAAAACGGCAAAAAGATGGACGATCTTGAGGTGATCGTCGCGGCGCTCGATGCGGCAGGGCTCGACGGCGCAGCCATTCTGGCGCGGACGCAAGCGCCAGAAGTGAAAGCGCATCTGCTCGCCAATACGGAAAAGGCGGTGGAAGACGGCGCTTTCGGTATCCCCACTTTTTTTGTCGGCTCCGAGATTTTCTTCGGCAAGGACCGCCTGCGCGATGTTGAGGAGGAAATCGTCAGGGTGCAGAAAGCGGAATAGTATTTCCGCTTATTGCGCCATCGGCCCGATTTTCATGCGGAAACTTCTTGCCTCTCCCGGTTTCAGGGAAAAGAGCCCCGGTTTTTCGGTGAACGGGCCGTCAAACCCTTCGGGGCTGGCCATGCCATGCCAGGGCTCGATGCACAGATAATCCGCTCCCGGCCTCATCCACAGACCTAGCTGTTCGAAACCCTCCCATGAGATGTGGAGGACCAGACCGGTTGTGCCGTAGCTGAGCGCTGTGCTGTCGAGAGCATCGAAGATCAGCGCGTCACGCTCGAACAGGGCCTCGTCCAGCGCAAGATTCCGGCCCTCGACGGGGGACGGCTCGCGCTGGCTCGAAATCAGGCCGGCCTGCAACCGGCGAACCGGTGCGGGCTCCAGCCGGTCGAAGATAATCCGGTGATCGTTTTTGGGCATATCGGGGCCTAGTGGCCAGTTGAAGGCTGGGTGCGCGCCGATGCTGGCAAAAAGGAGCTGCGTTGAGGGGTTCGTCACCAGATAGTTGATGGTGAGAACGCCTTCCGCGATCGCGTAGGCGATCTCCAGGGTGAAATCGAACGGGTAGCGTTCGCGGGTCCAGGCATTGGCCACCAGACGCAGCCTGCAGGCGTCAGGGGCGCGTTTGATCCATTCGAAGTCGAGATCCCGGGCGAACCCGTGCTGGGTCAGCGTGTAGCTTTTGCCGCCATGATGGAGCTGGTCGCCCGCCAGTTTCCCGACAATGGGAAAGAGGTTGGGGGCGTGCCTTGGCCATTGGGGGCCGGCCTGCCAGAGCAGTTCGCCGGTTCCCTCAAGATGAAGCGAGGAAAGCTCTGCCCCGCGTTGACTGACGCAGGCGCTCAACCCGCCTTTCGCGAAACGCCATTCCATATCGCTCATTGAGCAACCTTGCTCTTGTCTCCCATCAGTCGAGCGAGCGTCGGCTCGATGGCTTCCGCCATTCTGGTCTGGGCGAAGGCGTCGGGGTGAAGGGCCCCTGCCGGAGTCTTGGCATGGGGGTCCATGA
>JAATFR010000208.1 GCA_015655095.1 Hyphomicrobiales bacterium
CAAATCGCCTTACAACCAGATCGACAATTACGTGAAGGAGTGCTGGGCCGCGATCGTCGATACCGCCAAATGGGCGCAGAAGGATCTGCCCGCCGTCCTTGCTAAGGTGAAACCAGACCTGATCTGCGTGGACAATGTGATCCTCTTTCCCGCGATCAAGCAGTTCGGCAAGCCCTGGGTGCGCATTATCTCCTGTTCAGAAAACGAGATTGAGGACCCGCAGATCCCGCCACATCTTTCGGGTCTTTCACAGGATGATCATGAGGGGCACGCAAAATTCCGGGCCCGCTTCAATGAAGTGATCAAGCCCATCCATGATGATTTCAACGCCTTCCTCGCGGAGAATGATGAAGCCCCCTACCCCGTCGGCGAGTTCTTCGAGGCGTCCCCCTTCATGAACCTGCTGCTCTATCCGGAGTCGGTGAAGTTCCAGCGTGCCCATCCGCTCGATCCGAAACAGTTCCAGTATCTGGAAGGCTGCGTGCGCACCGAAAAGCCTTATGAAGTGCCGGTTTTCGCCGCCAACAACGACAAGCCGCTCATCTATGTCTCCTTCGGCAGCCTCGGTTCCGGTGATGTCGATCTGCTCAAGCGCATCATCGCCACCCTCGGCACGCTTCCCTATCGGGCACTTGTCAATGTCGGCGACTACAAGGAGCAATATACGGAGCTGCCGCCGAACGTCATCGTCGAGAGCTGGTTTCCCCAGCCCTCCGTCATCCCGCAGGTTGATGCTGTCATCCATCATGGCGGCAACAATTCGTTCACCGAATGCCTCTTCTTCGGCAAGCCCGCCATCATCATGTCCTATGTCTGGGATGGCCATGACAACGCCACCCGTGTGCAGGAAACCGGCCATGGCTTCAGGATGCCCCGCTATGACTGGACCGATGAGGAGCTTGCCGCAAAGCTTGCCGCCTGCATTTCGGACCCGGCCATGAAGGCGAAGCTTGCCGCGACCAGCGCCCATATGCAGACCCAAAATGGCCCGGCCAAGGCAGCCCATGTGCTCGACAGCCTGCTTGCAACGGGCCGATATGATGGCTGACACGCTCAACTCGACCGCGCCGCATCTTTATCAGGCATCCACCCGCAACGATCTCGTTGACTGGGGCATGCAAGCCAATGCGCTTGAAGGCGCGTCGCATTCCAGTGGACGGCTTTTGTTCAAGGGGCCGAACAACCAGCCCGAATCCGGCCTCTGGGTCTGCACGCCCGGTCGCTGGCGGCTCGCCATTCCCCGCGACGAGCTTTGCCATTTCCTGGCGGGCTCGGCGACCTACCGGCGCGACGATGGTGAAATCATCGAGGTTTCAGCAGGAACGCTCGTCATGTTTCCCGCAGGCTGGAGCGGCGAGTGCACCGTTCACGAAACCATGCGCAACGTCTATCTGCTCGTCTGAGCGCCCGCACCCACATCCCATAAATGGAACACTCTATGACAACTCCCGTGCTGAAAAATCCGTTGGCCCAGAGCGGTCTTGTCGACTGGGGCGTTATCCCGACCATGATCGAAGGCCAGTCGCACACCTCGGGCAAGCTGCTCTACAAGGGGCCGAACGGTGAATCCGAAAGTGGCATCTGGGTGTGCACGCCGGGCAAATGGGTCTGCCATGTCACCCGCGACGAGTTCTGCCATTTCCTTGCCGGACGCTGCACCTATGTGCATGACAATGGCGAGGTGATCGAGATCGAGCCCGACACCATTGCCTTCTTCCCGCAGGACTGGAAGGGCGTGTGCACCGTGCATGAGACCGTCTCCAAGGTCTATATGATCCGCTGACTGAAATATTTAAGGACATCCCATGTTCGATCCCGCCCTCGCCGTCTATTTTCTCAATCCGTTCTGGCATAAGTCCAGTGGAGAGGCGCGGGCCATCGTCGACCCGGGGCGGCTCACAAAGGTGGGCGTAGCCGCGGACGCCACGTCCGCCGAAATCAATCTGGTGCTTGATCATGTCAACGCCGCGCAGAAGGGCTGGCAGCGCACAGACGCCAGGTCGCGGGCGAAGATTCTGCACCAGCTCGCCAACGCTATTGAACAGGCGGACCTGACTTACTGTGCCGAACTGATGGTCCGCGAAATGGGCAAGCCCTATCCCGAGGCCATCGGGGAACTCGCCAATTGCGCGCCGGTCTTCCGCTATTACGCGGAAATGGCCCGCGATGACGCAGGCAAGGTGGCGGGCGCCACGCAGGCGGGCTCCTTCCAGTATGCGCGCTATGAGCCGGTTGGCGTTTCGGTCCATATCATGCCGTTCAACTTTCCGATCCTTCTGATGTGCTGGACGGTGGCGGCGTCGCTTGCCTGCGGCAATGGCTGCATCATCAAGCCGGCGCTCGCGACCACGCTTTCCACGCTTGAATTCATGAAGGTTTTCGCGCCCCTGCCCGCCAATCTGGTCGCCTGCCTGCCGGGCGATGTGTCTGTGGCGCAAGCGCTGATCGAGTCCGCTCAAACCCATGCGATCGCTTTCACCGGTTCGGTCGCGGCCGGTCGCGCCATCGGTGCGGCGGCAGGGCGGCTGATGAAGCCCTGCGTGATCGAGGCGGGCGGCAGCGACCCGATGATCATCGCGGCAAGCGCCCCGCTCAATGTGGCGGCGGCGGGCGCGACCATGGCCGCCTTCCATCTTTCCGGGCAGGTCTGCACCTCGGCGGAGCGCTTCTATGTGGTTGATGACATTCATGACGCCTTCATTGAGGCCTTCGCCCGCGAGACGCGGCGTCTGCGCATTGGCCACGGCCTCGACAAGTCCGAGATCGGCCCGCTGGTCAGCGAGGCGGCGCGCGCAAAGGTGATACGGCTGGTTGAGGATGCCCGCGAAAAAGGCGCTGTCGCCGTCACCGGCGGACGCATCCCGTCCGAACATGCCACCGGCTGGTATTATGAGCCCACCATCCTGACCGGCGTCAGCCATGACATGGCGATCATGCGCGAGGAATGTTTCGGCCCCGTCGCCAGCATCTGCCGCGTGAAGGATTTCGACGAAGCCATCGCCTTGGCGAACGACAGCCCCTTCGGGCTGGGCGCATCGGTGTTCACCACCAGCCTCGATGAGGCGATGGAGGCCGCTGAACGGCTTCAATCCAGCATGGTCTGGATCAACAACCCGATGATCGATAATGACGCGCTGCCGTTCGGCGGCTGGAAGGCGTCCGGGCTGGGGCGCGAACTGGGCCGCCAGGGCATGGAGGCCTTCCGCCGGGCAAAGATGGTGATCATGGATCACAAGCCCGCCGTGCAGGACTGGTGGTATCCCTATCCCGACGACTGGTTTCACGAGATCGGCGGGCGCAAACATTTCTAGAGACGAACGCGCTCCAGTAACTCCAATATACCGCGCATAAACGTCCATCAAAAAACAAAGAAACGCTCATGTATGCTCCCCCCGTTGAAAAGAACTTCCATGCCAGCGGCGCGCGGATCGCTTATTTCGAATGGGGGAATGCCGCAGATCCGGCGATATTGCTCATTCACGCCACGGGCTTTCACGCCCGCGTCTGGGACCAGACCGTGGCCACGCTCCCTGCGGGCTACCACATAATCGCCGTCGATCTGCGCGGCCATGGCCGCAGTGAAAAAACCGGACCGCTGACGGACTGGCGCCTCCCCGCCGACGATGTGTCGGAGCTGGTGGCCCATCTGGGCCTGCGCGACGCCATCGGCGTCGGCCATTCCATGGGCGGACATTGCCTCGTGCAGGTGGCGGCTCGTCATCCTGAATGCTTCAGCCGTCTCGTGCTGATCGATCCGGTCATAATCGCGCCCGAGCTTTATGACACCTTCACGCCGCCCGCCAGCCTGGATCATCCGGTCGCCCGCCGCCGCAACCAGTGGGCTTCATGGCAGGAGATGGAAAACCGCTTCGAGGCGCGGATGCCCTATGCGCTCTGGAAAAAGGAAGTGCTCGCTGATTACTGCCGCTATGGCCTCGAACCTGACGCGTCCGGCGAGGGTTTCGTACTCGCCTGCCCGCCCGCCATTGAGGCGTCCGTCTATCTGGGCCATGCCAGCCGGAATATTTATCCCCTGGCCGCGACGATCAGGGTGCCGGTGGTCGTTCTTCGGGCGAAGGAGCCCGCGCCCGACCGCGATCTCATGGATTTCTCCAATTCCCCCACCTGGAAGGACGCGGCGTCGGCCTTTCCCCATGGCCGGGATGTGCCGCTGCCCCAGTTTACCCACTTCATCCCGATGCAGGACCCGGAGCTGACCGCCCGCTACATCACCGGCGACCTGCCCTGATCGTCCTTTCTCGGATGCACCAGCCGGAAATCGGTCCGAAACGGAGAGGTAAAACCGGTTTACCAACTTGCCCCCACCCGTGCTAAACCGGTTCACCCTGATTTTGACCTTTGATGAAGCCGATCCGCGATGACGAATGCTAGGACGCCGGGACTGATGGAAACCGGCCGCCCGCTATGGAAGGCATTCGTGCTCTTTCTTGGCCCGATGATGCTCAGCAATCTGTTGCAGGCGCTTTCGGGCACCATCAACAACATCTATCTGGGGCAGATGATCGGCGTGAGCGCGCTTGCCGCCGTTTCAGCTTTCTTTCCTCTGCTGTTCTTCTTCATTTCCTTCACCATCGGGCTTGGCTCAGGCGCTTCGGTCCTGATTGGTCAGGCCTATGGCGCGGAGGAGCATGAAAAAGTGAAGCAGGTCGCGGGCACGACCCTGACCGTCGCCATCGTCGGCGGCGCGCTGATCGCGATTTTCGGCGGGATATTCACGCGCCAGTTGCTCGTCGCCATCGGCACGCCTGCCGACATTCTGGCCGATGCCACCGCCTATACGCGCATCATGCTGATCGCGATGCCCGGCCTTTTCACCTTCCTGCTCGCGACCGCCATGATGCGCGGCGTCGGCGACACCACCACGCCGCTGTTGGCGCTCTGCCTCTCCACCGTCGTCGGCCTCATCGTCACGCCCGCGCTGATCCGCGGCTGGGCCGGATTGCCGCAGATGGGGCTTCTCAGCGGCGCGCTGGCCGCCATCGTCTCCTTCATCTCCGCGCTGCTCTTCCTCGCATTTCACATGCGCCACTATATTCACCCGCTGGCCCCTGACCGGGAGCTTCTGCGGCATATGCGGGTGGACTGGGCCATCCTTAAATCGGTCCTGCAAATCGGCGTGCCGACGGGCATCCAGATGATCCTGATCTCGCTGGCGGAAGTGGTCGTACTGTCGCTGGTCAACAGCTATGGATCACACGCCACCGCAGCCTATGGCGCGGTCAACCAGATCGTGAACTATGTCCAGTTTCCCGCGATCTCAATCGCCATCACCGCCTCTATTTTCAGCGCGCAGGCCATCGGCGCGGGGCGCAGCGACGAGCTGGGCGCCATCGCCCGCACCGGCCTGCTGGCCAATCTGGCGATCACAGGCGGCCTCATTGTGCTGGCCTATCTGTTCTCGCGGACCATCATCAGCTTTTTCATCACAGATGGTCCCGTCCTCGAACTAGCCCAGACGCTGCTCCACGTCACGCTGTGGAGCTACATCCTGTTCGGTTTCGCAGGCGTGCTCGCAGGTATCATGCGCAGCAGCGGCACAGTGCTTCTCCCCACCATCATTTCGGTCTCCTCCATTCTGGGCGTGGAGGTGCCGGTCGCCTACTATTTGAGCGCGCATATGGGCATCGAGGGCGTATGGCTCGCCTATCCCGTCGCCTTTTCCGTCATGCTGGGCCTCCAGACCGTCTATTATCGGTTCGTCTGGAAAAACCGGTCCATCAAAAGACTCATCTGAGAGGCCACCCATTGCCGGCGCAGCCCATATCCTTCAGCGATTACGCAAAGAAGATTCTCGCCTCGCGCGTCTATGACGTGGCGATTAAAAGCCCGCTCGATCCGTTGCCTCGCCTCTCGGCCCGCCTTGGTGCCGCCGTTCACCTCAAGCGCGAGGATCTGCAGCCGGTCTTCTCCTTCAAGCTGCGCGGGGCCTACAACAAGATGGCGGGCCTTCCCCCCGAGTTGCTGGCGCGGGGCGTCATCTGCGCCTCGGCGGGCAATCACGCGCAAGGGGTGGCGCTGGCGGCGCAGCGGCTGGGCGTTGCCGCCACCATCGTGATGCCGCGCACCACGCCGGGGATAAAGATTCTCGCCGTGCGCGCCCTTGGCGGCGAGGCGGTGCTCCATGGCGACAGTTTCGATGAAGCCTATAGCTTTGCCCGCACCATCGAGGCGGAACGCGGCCTGACCTTCATCCACCCCTATGACGACCCCGACGTGATCGCGGGTCAAGGCACCGTGGGCATGGAGGTGCTGCGCCAGCACCCCGATCCCATCGAGGCGATTTTCGTGCCCATCGGCGGCGGCGGGCTCGCGGCGGGCATCGCCTGCTTCACCAAGTTCCTGCGTCCTGAAATCCGCGTGATCGGCGTCGAGCCGGACGACGCCGCCAGCATGGCAGAGGCATTGCGGCTGAATGAGCGGGTCATTCTCGATCAGGTCGGCCTCTTTGCCGATGGCGTGGCTGTGCGTCAGGCGGGCGAGGAAAATTTCCGCATCTGCCGGGATCTGCTGGATGAGGTTATCACCGTCAGCACCGACGAGATCTGCGCCGCAATCAAAGACATCTATGACGATACACGCTCGATCGCGGAGCCATCAGGCGCGCTGGGACTCGCAGGGCTGAAGCGTTATGTGGAGCGCACGCCATCCATCACGGGAAGCCTTGTCGCCATCAACAGCGGCGCCAACCTCAATTTCGACCGGCTGCGCCATATCGCCGAGCGCGCCGATATCGGCGAGCATCGCGAGGCGTTGCTCGCGGTCACCATCCCCGAGCGGCCCGGCAGCTATCGCGACTTTATCCAGGCCCTGGGTCAGCGCCCCATCACAGAATTCAACTATCGCTATGCCGGGCATACCGGCGACCCGGCCCGGATTTTCGTCGGCATCGGCCTCACCGGCGGCGAGAAGGAAAGATTGCAGCTTATCGCCCTGCTCGGCGAGGTGGGCTACCCTGTCGTCGATCTGACCGACAATGAAATGGCGAAGGTTCATGTCCGCTATATGGTCGGCGGCCGCACCTCGGGCATGACGGACGAACGCATCTATCGTTTCCAGTTTCCCGAGCGCCCCGGCGCACTCATCCGCTTCCTCGGCGAACTTGGTCAGGACTGGAACATCTCGCTCTTCCACTACCGCAACCATGGCGCAGATTATGGCCGGGTGCTGGCAGGCATTCAGGTGCCCGACGCGGACCGGGACCGATTCGAGGCGCGTCTGGCGAAACTGGGCTATCCCTGCTGGGACGAGACCGCCAATCCCGCCTACAGGCTGTTTCTGGAAAGCGGCGCCTGAGGGCTCACAACAGGGGCACAATGCGTCCGGGACTCCTTGCCTTTTTGACAGGCATGATTGTTCTGTAAGCAACCGGTTTGCCGTTGCCCTGCCCGGCAAGGTCCCCCCTCGCCTTTTCGGAAATCTCCGGTTAGCGTTCCGCCAATCAGGATAACCAAGGGAAAACACCATGCGCATTGTGCTTCTGGGACTTGTCGGCCTCATTGTGCTGGCGGCTATCTGGGTCTTTTCCAACATCAATACCATCCCGACACAGGATGAAGCCGCCAATGCCGCCTGGTCGCAGGTGCTGAACCAGTATCAACGCCGCGCCGATCTGGTGCCCAATCTCGTCGCGACGGTGAAGGGCTATGCCGCGCATGAGGAAAAAGTGCTGACAGAAGTGACCAATGCCCGCGCCAGAGTCGGCCAGATCGCCACGCCAGACCCCAAGGACCCCAACGCCGTGGCCCAGTTCGAGGCCGCCCAGCGCGAACTTGGCGGCTCTCTCTCCCGGCTGCTGGTCGTCGCCGAGCAATATCCAGACCTCAAGGCGAACCAGAACTTCCTCACGCTCCAGTCCCAGCTTGAGGGCACGGAAAACCGCATCTCGGTCGCCCGGCGCGACTATATCGGGGCGGTGCAGACCTATAACACCACGCTGCGCACCTTCCCGGGCCGTCTTGTCGCGATGATCTTCTATCCCGACTCCAAACCACGCGCCAATTTCACGGCCGACGCCGGTGCTGAAAAAGCGCCAAAGGTCGAGTTCTGATGAACCGCCTGCGCGCGCTCCTCATCGGCCTTGCCGCTCTGGCGATATGGGCCTTTGCCGGGAGCGCGGGCGCGGCGGATTTTACCGTTCCGGCCCTGACGGGCCGCATCGTCGATGATGCGCATATTCTCTCCCCTGACGTGTTCAGCCGGATTGAAGGCATGCTGCGGAGCCAGGAGGCTAAAACCGGCGATCAGGTCGTGGTCGCCACCGTTCCCTCGCTGGGCGGCCTCGACATTGAAACCTATGCGAACGAGCTGTTCCGGCACTGGGCGCTGGGTCAGAAGGGCAAGAACAATGGCGTGCTCTTTGTCGTTGCCCCCACGGAGCGCGAAATGCGCATTGAGGTCGGCTATGGCCTTGAAGGCGCGCTGACCGACGCCATCACCTCCCAGATCATCCGCGACACCGTCACCCCGCACTTCAGGGACGGGGACATGGATGGCGGCATTGAGGCAGGCAGCAAGGCCATCCTTACCGTGCTCGGCGGCGGCACCTTGCCTGCCGCAGACGATCAATCGCCACAAACATTCACCCAGAGCGACGGCTTCAACAGCGTGCTGGTGTTGATCTGGATCGCGGTCGTGATCTTCGTCATATGGCAGCGGATGACTGGACGCGGTGGACGCGGCGGCGGCCGTTGGGGTGGCGGAGGCTTCGGCGGTGGAGGTTTTGGCGGTGGAGGTGGCGGCTTTGGCGGCGGGGGCGGCAGTTCGGGCGGCGGCGGCTCATCAGGCCGCTGGTAGAAGATCACCCGGCGCTGTTATCCGCACCGGGGATAATCTTTCTTTCAGATCGCAATCGCTTCGAGTTCGCTATAGGCGCTCTGGAACCAGACCCGAACCCGCTGGCGTTCCAGAATGCTCAACCCTGTCACTTCCTTGTCGGGGTTGTTGATGGCGGCCCAGAAGCTGGTGCTGCGGCTGTCGATCTTCTGCATCGTGCCTTCGTGCAACTGGCGCACCGAGACGACCTGCGCGCCGAAAGCAAGCGCACGGTCAAGCTCGCCGGATTCTTCCAGCGTCGTGAAAATCTTGCTGCGCACCTCGTTGAGCACGATCACCAGCTTCATCTGCCCGGCAAACTCGTCGAGCCATTTGCGCAGCAGATCGACGGAATCCTTGCCTGAATCCATCACATGCCAGTAGGTCAGCGAAAGCCCCAGTTCATTGCTGAGGTCGAGCAGGCCCGACTCCTCGATCCAGCGCACGAGGGCGTGCTGGGTCTGGGCGGCCAGATCGACGATGATCCGGCGGTTGGGGTCCTCGATGGCGACCTCGATCATCTGGTCGAGGCTGGAGTAATCCTCGACTTTCACCGGCACGGCGAAACCCGCGTAGAAACGCATCAGCGCGCCATGGGATTTATCAGTGTCGAAGCCTGCGAACGGAAGGCCTTTGTCGATGCAATATTGGGCCAGCAGACGCGCCACGAGCGATTTGCCCACGCCACCCTTTTCGCCGCCGATGAAGTGAATGCTGCTCATCGAAAAGATCCTTCAATGCAATTGTCACCAGATGAACAAACATGGGCTTGCCGTCCGTTACAGGCAAACTAGCCCAGCCCGTCGACGACGAGAAGCACCAAGGCTTCCCCCCGCGGACTTTTCTCATGCCCGCTGTGGAACCTCTCTGCCAGATCGCCGTTTATTCTCGCAGAGACTGTCCCCTGACAATTGCTGGATTCCAGCGGCGGAACCATCCACACTGTCTGAGAGTTCCGATCCCGGAGCGCTTCCCTGACGGAGCCGACATGTTAATCAGACTGGGTTGTGAACTGACCTATGAACTGCCGGCGCCCACGCCGATGATCATGATGCTCAATGTGCACCCCTCGCGTGTGCATGATCTTGAATATCCTGACTATGTGACCACGAGCC
>JAATFR010000418.1 GCA_015655095.1 Hyphomicrobiales bacterium
AGGTGATCAGCGTCGCGCCGTCCGGCAGGGGCACCACCGAATAGGAAAGGATACGCCCGTCGCGACGATGGACATGGCTGGATACGGGCGCCCGGCGCGCATGAATCTCGGCAAGCTCGGGAATAAAGCGGTCCGCACGTTCGGGGTAAGGCATCAAGGCGCGGGTGCGCTCGATGATGGCGCTCATGTGGGGTTCGGTTTTCAGTTCCGCCGGATCGAAGCCCCAGAGCGAGGCGTAGGCGGGATTGAAGAGCTTGAGCCGTCCATCCGCGCCGAAGACGGCAACAGCCTCATAGAGGTTATCGAGGGATTCCTGTTGCACGCGCGCTTGCGTGCGGAGGGAGCGCTCCAGCGACAATTGCTCGGTGACGTTTTCATAGAGCCGGATGACGCCCCCGATGGGGTGGGCCTGCGTATAGGCGATCAGCGTCCGTCCGTCCGGCAGGTGCCATAGTTCTTCTGAGGGGGTGGGCTCCTGATAGGCCTGGAGCCGGCGCGCCCGCCAGCGCCGGTAGTCCGGCTGCTCGGGAATCAGGCGCAGCGTGCGCAGACGGTCAAGCCATTCGCCTTCCGATATGTCTTCGCGCAGGAAATCGGTGTCGAGTCCCCACAATTCATCGAAAGGGCGATTGTGGAAGACGAGACGCTGCCGGGCGTCGAAAATGGCAAGCGCCGTCGAGACCCGGTCGAGCACAGAACGGAAGCCGCTGATCACCCGCGCACGGGCGTCCTGCGCAACTTCGATCGGCGTCACGTCGATGGCGAAGCCCGCGCGTCCTTCCGCGATCTCATATTCCATGATGTCGAGCAGGCGGCGCTCACCAGCGATGATGGCATGGCGGCGGCGCACCGGCGCGTCGCCCGCCTCATCCGCATCAGGACAGATAAGAGATGCCTGCTGGCGCACGGCTTCCACATTGTTTCTGAGGTCGACGGCTCTCGCATAGGCGGCATTGGCCCAGACCAGTCGTCCCTGTCCGTCGCGTCGCCAGGCGGGAAGGGGCGCGCGCTCCAGCATTTCCTCAGCGTGTTCCTGTTGTGTCACGGAAGAGCAGGCGCGCCGCAGGGAGAGGAATGCCTCGTCATTCACCGTCCAGCTTTCCGCCTCGTAGGTGTCGTCCTTGAGGACCAGGGGGAGATGAAAGGGTGTTCCACCGGCGCGGAAAGCATCAACCTTTCTTTCAAACTTCTCCCAGTGAGGCGCTGCAACAGAAGCCTTGAACGCCGCCCAGCTTGCCGGATGATCCGCTACGCCGTGGGCAAGGGTCCGGGGTTCTTCATCTTCAGGGGTAGGCCAGATGAACAGAGTGCGCGGCTCGCGCTGGATCAATGTCCATGGGTCTGGATTCTCCGGCTGGTCAGCTAACGGCGTTTCCGGTGCGCGGACCCCTTGTCGTGGCTTTGCCAGCCAGAGCCAGATGGGTGCTGACAGCGCCGCGCCGAGCGACATGGATAAAAGCGAGATGATGAGAGTAAAGTCCAATTTCGCAATCCCTCCCATGCCGGCATGTGCTCAGGTTCATGAATGCCATGAGCGATGAAGCCCGGCATCTCCTGACGCAAAGAAAAAGGCCCGGCCTGTGCCAGAATGGCACTTGCCGGGCCTTTGAACATGCAGGTTCCTTCCATCATGGAAGGAACGGATGGGGGTCAATAGCGGTAATGTTCGCTCTTGAAGGGACCCGTCTGCGGCACATTGATGTAGGCCGCCTGATCTTCGCGCAGCCTGGTCAGTTTCACGCCGATCTTGTCGAGATGGAGCGCTGCGACTTTTTCATCGAGATGCTTGGGCAGGACATAGACCTGCTTGTCATAGTGGCCCGGCTTGGTGAAAAGCTCGATCTGGGCCAGCGTCTGGTTGGTGAAGGAGGCGGACATGACAAAGCTCGGGTGGCCGGTGGCATTGCCGAGGTTCACGAGGCGGCCTTCCGAGAGCAGGATGATGCGGTGCCCGTCGGGGAACTCGATCTCGTCGACCTGCGGCTTCACATTGTGCCAGGCATAGTTTTTGAGCGCGGCAACCTGAATTTCACTGTCGAAGTGGCCGATATTGCAGACGATGGCGCGGTCCTTCATCGCCGCCATATGCTCGGCGGTGATGACGTCGATATTGCCCGTCGTGGTTACGAAAATGTCGGCGCGTCTGGCTGCGTCTTCCATGGTGGTGACTTCATAGCCTTCCATGGCGGCCTGAAGCGCGCAGATCGGGTCGATTTCGGAAACCATCACGCGGCAGCCGGCATTGCGCAGCGAAGCGGCTGAGCCCTTGCCCACGTCGCCGAAGCC
>JAATFR010000107.1 GCA_015655095.1 Hyphomicrobiales bacterium
CGGCTAATAGCTCCATCACAACCGCCCTGTATCAGATTGGAAATGCAGGACAACTGGCGGCAGGAGATAACTTCACGATGGCATTGAAGCCGGATGGTTCGGTCTGGACTTGGGGAGACAATGGTCGGGGACAACAGGGCGACAATCAGGCGGAAAATCCTAATGGGGTGCCACAAGCCATTCCGAATTTTGGCACAATGACAGCCATTGCCGCGATCTGCGGTATGCTGCCGCTTGCCTTTGCGCTGGGAGCTGGTTCGCAGATGCTTCAGCCTCTGGCCATCGCAGTCATCGGCGGCATCCTCGTATCTGTCTTACTATCTCTGATCGTCACGCCAGTGGTGTATTTCGGTCTCACCAGGCAGCGGCAATAAAGTGCTCCGATCGTCGATATCCATCTACAAGCAATTATTTTGATACCCGACCTTTGCTCATAAAACCTTGCCCAACATTCGTCGATAGCTCTCTTGAGAAGCAAACCACCCAACGAGTAGTTGACCAGAGTCGTAGGCCTTTCATGAAGACGGGTAAGCCCGCTCATCAAAGCGGCAGTTCTCCATTCTGTGCGGCCGCGGTCGCGGCCCTCATCAACTCCGATCCATTATTTCGTACGTTCCCGACCTTCGGATTGGCCTCGTAGACTTCACCGGCTATCCCTCCATCGCGGTGATCCGGCCTGGTGTGATGCTGGATGTCTATGGCTGCATAGAAGGATTCACATGGTGTGATGTGTCGGTCCAGGGCGCCCGGGGCTGGGTCTATGGCTCATATGTTCAGTATCAGTACCAAGGCAATCAGGTTCCTGTGATCGGTTATGGTCCGCGACTGGGCATTCCGGTTATCCGTTTCATCTTTGATGACTACTGGAACAGCCATTATGAAGGCAAATCCTGGTACTCCGAGCGCTCGCGGTGGAAAAATGTGTCTCAGCAGAATAACCGAGGACCAAGGCAGCAGCCGGCGCCGTCGAAGCCTTCATCCGGGTCGGATGGCAATGATCGTGACAAGCCGGGGGCAGATGACCATAATTCAAATAACCAACAATCCCCCACTCATAACCAGTCTGGACAAAAACAGGGACAGTCCACCCGACCTTCCGATAATCGGAGATCCGGTAAGGGGCCTGACCAGCACTAGTCAAGTGTGGTTGAAAAGGGCTGCCACAGGAAAGGCCCGCGCAGGTGGGGCATTTTTTGGCGCAGCTGCGGCATCTAACCATTATAGCGGTGCTGGATTCTGCTCACGGGCGGTGGACAATGCCATGCGCCATCGTCAGCATGGGCGCCCCGCGCCGGTGCGGGATTTTGGGCAGGAACGGACGGATATCCATGAGTCGCTTTGCATCCGGGTTGAAGACAGGCCTTGCCGTGATCGGCGGATTGGCTGTGATCATTGTCGTGCTGGCCTTTGCCGCCGACCGCCTCGGTTTTATTCACTTCTGGGGCGGAACGCCGGCCACCACTCAGGAGGCAAGCGCCGTCAATAGCCCGCCGCAGCAGATTCCGCTGGATGAGGTCAACCGGAAACTCGCGGATAAAAGCATAACGGGCGACGAAAGAGCCCGGCTTTCCTTCCTCAAGGGTGAATATGCCCGCAAGGACGCGGATATTGACGGGGCCATCGCCGCCTATAGCGAGGCAATCAGGCTTGCCCCCGGATTTCTGCCTGCCTATTTCGGCCGGGGCACAATCTTGTTCAATCAGGCGGATTTCGACGATGCGGCAGCCGATTTCAGCAAAAGCCTGGAACTCAAGCCCGGCCTTCCCATCGCGCTGGAGCGCCGGGCGCTCTCCTACGCCATGCTCGGGCGCATGAGCGAAGCCTCAGCCGATATTGACGCTCTGCCTGACCTCAACCCCTATGACAGCCATGGCTATGCTTCCAGAGCGGCCATCTATGACATGATCGGCAATTCGGACCGCGCGCTCATCTTTTACGCCAACGCCATCAATGTCGATCCGTCCGACCCCATGGTCTATGCCAACCGGGCGCTCACCTACGGCAATATGGGCGACTATCCTCACGCCTACGCCGATTTCGCCACAGCCATGAAAATGGCGCCGAAGGAGCCCTTCTCTTACAGCCGACTTGGGCTGACGCAGGTTTCCGCAGGCCAGTATGCCGAGGCCGTCGGGAATTATGAAAAGGCGATCTCCCTCTCCGTCGGCGCGCCGGACGCCTATGATGTGATCTGGCTCCATCTGGCTCATGCTCGCGCGAAGCAGGAAGACCATGACGAGCTGTTCGCCAATGCCGCCCGTCTCGACCAGAGCCAGTGGCCCTACCCGGTCATTTCATACTATCTGGGCGACATCAAGGCCAACGCCGTGCTCAAGGCGGCCGAAGACAGCAAGGAACTCGGCAATATCTGTGAGGCCAATTTCTATGTGGGGTATGTTTCCCTGATCGAGGGACGTGTGGCCGACGCGAAAGCCTCCTTCCAGAA
>JAATFR010000200.1 GCA_015655095.1 Hyphomicrobiales bacterium
AAGGGCAAGATCTACCAGACCCACGGCGCCGCCTCGCCGGACTTCCTGAAGCTCGGCGGCAAGAAGGTCGAAGGCACCATTCTCGCGGCGAGCCTGATGCTGGTGCTGGACGACATCGCCGACGACAATCCCTCGAAGAAGATCGCGGTCGACTACATCGCCGCCTACAAGGCCGCCTATGGCGTGGCGCCCGCGACCTTCGGCGCCAATGTCTATGACGCCGGCCTGCTGCTCACCGCCGCCGTCCCCGCCGCGCTGAAAGTTGCAAAACCCGGCACCCCGGAATTCCGCTCGGCGCTGCGCGATGCGCTGGAAACCACCAAGGAACTGGTGGCCACGCAAGGCGTCTACAACATGACGCCGGCCGACCACTCCGGCTTCGACGAACGCGGCCGGGTGATGATCACCGTCAAGGACGGCACCTGGCGGCTGCTGAAATAGTTCCTAACGTCGCGGCATCGTGCCCCGGATGCTGCGCAGCACACCGCCCGGGACACCGGGACGTCATCATTCTGCGGCAGACATCGAACTGCGTGCACCGCCTCGCCTCCCCCCGCGCGCCCCGGCGATCGCATGTGAGATGATGCCCTTGCTGCAAGCGAATCCCTCCCCCTTGTGGGCAGGGCTATCGCATGTGGTGCATGAGTTCGAAGAGGAAGGCATCGTTCCATCCCGCGCGTTTGAGCTTGCCGCGCAGGGACGTCGTGTTGTCGGGATGAGCCCTTGCGACGTTGAGGGCCAAGCGCCTGAGCACGGCGAGGTTGGCTGGGGCGTTGTCCTTGCGATTGCGCGCCAGGTCCTCGTCGAGAACGACGTCGAGCGGCCAATGCAGGCTGTTTTCGATGGTCCAGTGGCTCCGGACGATACTCAGGACATCTTTTGCAGAGTAGACTTGGCTCATCAGAAAGTAGCGCTCGACGGTCTTGTCCTTGCCGCGCTTGCTGGTGATCCTGGCAACTGCCTTGAGGCCGGCAAAGTCGTGGTCTTTCGCCATGTTCTTGACAGGAGCGACCAGAGCCCTGCGCTTTTCCTTGCGTCCATGACCGACGTCCAGGGTGACAGTCGATACCTTGCCTTGGCGCGCTGATGCGCGGATGGCGGCCTTCGCGTCCCGCATCAGGGCCGGTTGGTTCTCCTTCACCGCCAGCACATAATCGCCGCCTCGGGCCCTGATCGCCTCGGCCATGCCGCGATGGCAATGCAACGCATCGGCCGTCACCACGCAGCCTTTGAGCTGCAGAAGCTCGATCAATTGCAGGGCGCCGGCGGCTTCGTTGTTGTTGGGCGCCTGCACATTGGCCAGCGCCATGCGGGTCTGCGCCGCCCAGGCCGTCACCAACACGGGCGGCATGTGGCTTTTGCCGCTCTCGTAGCCGCGCCGCAGCGCCTTGCCGTCGAGTGCGATCACCCCTTTCGCTTGTTTGATCTTCGCGCCCTTGGCAAATGCTTTCATGAAGCGTTGGAACGTCTTCTCGAATGCCTCCGGATCGAGCATGCGGAACACCCGGCTGAACGTGTCGTGACTCGGGAGTCCATTCTTCAGCACCAGCAAATCCTGCCAAAGATAGGCCTTCATCCGCGCAAACAGCGCCATGTCGGTGCAACTGGTCGCCCCGCAAAGCGTCGCCAACAGGGCGATGAACAAGATCTCCGTCAGATCGTGCAACGCATTGCCCGCACGTGGGTCGGGAAGGTCTTCGAAGCACTCTGCAAATCGATCCATCGTTTGCTCCATCCGAATCGAGAGCACCCTTCAGAATCAATTTCCCTCCGCTTCGCAACAACTTACAAAACTCCACATGCGATTCCCCTGCCCTTGTGGGGAGGGTGGCCGGCCGATAGGCCGGTCGGGTGGGGGTAGCACGGGCACTGCGACTCGCGGGCCCCCCACCCGACCCGCCCAAGAGGGCGGGCCACCCTCCCCACAAGGGGGAGGGATCGGTTTGCATCGGCTGCGCCTTTTCAATGCGATCGCCCTGCCGCGCGAGGTGAGAGGTGCAACTGCCGCACCGCCGGCGATCGAGTTGATCGCTGATTGGGGCAGCCCCTATAATGCCCTCGTCAACAAGACGTCCAGAGGCGAGGAAACCGTGGTCAATTTCGCAGCGCTGTTCTTCGAGGTTGCGCGGCGGCAGCCCGCGCATCCCGCCATCACCGACGGCGAGATCGCCTGGAGCTATGGCACGCTGGCGCAGCGGGTCGGCT
>JAATFR010000314.1 GCA_015655095.1 Hyphomicrobiales bacterium
AAGGTCGGAAACCGCTGTTTGCAAGCCCGGATGCCAGTTGACGAGACGCTTGTCACGGTAGATGAGCCCATCTCGGTAAAGCTCTACAAACACTTTGGAAACGGCCCTGGACATGCCCTCGTCCAACGTGAAGCGCTCACGGCTCCAGTCGCAAGAAGCACCGAGTCGACGCAACTGATCGATGATGGTGCCGCCAGATTCAGCCTTCCATTTCCAGACCCGCTCCAGAAAGGCCGGACGGCCGATGTCGCGGCGGCGCAGGTTGCCCTCCGCTTCCATCTGACGCTCGACGATCATCTGGGTCGCGATGCCCGCATGGTCGAGCCCCGGCTGCCAGAGCACATCCTTGCCGCGCATCCGCTCGAAGCGGATCAGAATGTCCTGCAAGGTGTTGTTGAGCGCGTGGCCCATATGCAGGCTGCCGGTGACGTTCGGCGGCGGAATGACGATGCAATAGGGCTCTGCCCCTGCCGCGACACGCGCCGGATCCGGCTTGAAGACGCCACTGTTCTCCCAGAGCGCATAAAGGCGGGCTTCGACATCGCGGGGCTGGAAGGTCTTTTCAAGCATGGCAAACTCGTTCACCGCGACGCGGGCACTCTGCTGGGAGGCCACGCTCGCGGTCTGTCGGACTGATTAAGGAAGGCTTTAGCGCAAGCCCTGCCCTGCTTCAAGCTCAGGGACCGGGCCAGATGACGCGGCAGAGAAGCGGATGGCCAGTCTGAGGGTCAGAAGGTGCTGCCCGGACGGCGCCTGGCGATGCGTTCGATTTCCGTACGCACTGCTTCATCCACGATCTCTGTCAGGTTGGTGTCGAGCCATTCCTTGATCATGGGGCGCATAAGCTCGATGACAATGTCCTCAAGTGTGCGGCCCGCGCTGTTGCTGCGCGATACAACAACTTCGCTTTGCAGGGTGCCGAAGGCGGCTGAGGCGGCTGACAGGGCGGAATCAGAAACGAGACCCTTGAATTCATTGGACATGGCGACACGTTCCTCAATTTTATTCTCTGTAACCGGCTCCACTGCCGGTGTTGACGCCTGAAAGGGCACCGGGACCGGGGTGAATGCGGCGGGAGCAGGTATGGGCGGGACAGCCACAGGGGATGGTGCGAACGGTTCACTGTCGGGCAGGGCGTCTGTCAGATCGAGCACCTGATCGTCATCCTCGTTCCCGGTCGCGTCTCCCGACTGGCCCAGCCGGCTTTCTGCAAAGCTGGCAATCGGCTGATCCTGCCCGACATCGGCGTTGCCGTCGGTCGATACGATCTTGCGAATGGACGCGAGAATCTCGTCCATGGTCGGGTTCTGATCGGGATTATGCTCGGTTGCCATTGCGCCCTTCAGTTAAGTCCTGATGCTGTCAGCTAAAATTCTATGACAACTCTGTTGCGCTGACCAGAGGCCCCGTGCCGGAACCTGCAAGGCCTTGTCTCATTGTCCTTGCGAAGAGTTCGTGCCAAACCAGCTATCCCGCACATCATCATAATTTTTGGTTGAGTCATAATACTGGACCGGCAGGTTGAGATCCCTTGCTCCCAGCCGACCTATCGTTGCCAGCAGATTATACCCATAGATATAGATATTAGTATCATATCGGACAAGATTGACCTGTGAATTGAGCAGTTCCTGTTCGGCGTTCAACACATCAAGGATGGTGCGCGAACCGACCAGCTCTTCCTGCTTTGTACCATCCAGCGCCAGTTCATTGGCCCTTACCGCCTCCTGCCCCGAAACGAGCTGGGCTTTTGCGGCCTGTAGCTGGTCCCAGGCGTTGGAGACGTTCTGGATGACCGTATTGGTGATCGTGGAGATCTGAAGCCGGCTCTGGCTGTTCAGGGCCTTGCTCTCGCGAATCTGGGAATATTCGGCGCCCCCCTGGTAAAGAGGGACAGTCAGAACGCCCATCAGGCTTGCCCCCGAACCGCGATCCACCGAGAGCGCGCTTTCGGTATATTGCTGATACTGGGCCTGAACATCGAATTTGGGCAGAAGGCTGCCTTCCGCCACCTTGATGGCGTAGCTGGATGCCCGTTCGGCCTCGCGGGCCGCCTTGATGTCCGGATTCGTGGCCAGCGCCACGGCAATGGCCGCGTCCTTGCTGGCGGGCAGGCCTGTGATCGGCGCAGGGTGCACGAGCGTGCCGGGCATATGGCCGATGACCTGCAGATATTCAGCGCGGGCCTGATCGAGCTGGGCGTGCGCACCTGTGAGCTGCGATTTTGAATCGGCAAGGCGGGCGACCGACTGGGCCACGTCCGTGGTTGTGAGAATGCCGACCTTGAAGCGGTCCTGGTTGGCTTCAAGCTGGCGTTGCAGGACCTGCACATTATTTTCCCGAAGCCTCACGGTCGCTTCATTCTGGATGACCGTGAGGTAGGCGCTGGCCGCATTCATCAGCGTGCCTTGCTCCACCCCTAAAAGCTGCTCGCGGCCAGCTCTCACGGCGGCTTCGGCCTGCTGGACGGAGTTGACCGTCTGGCCGCCGGAGTAAAGATTTTCGCCGAGCGTAACCGTGCCTATCGCGGGCTGAAAATCATCCTTGAGGCGGACGGACTGACCGCCGGTGTTGGCGACCTGCTGTTCATGCTGGAGACCATAGCTGGCCTGAACTGACGCGTTGGGGCGATAGCCGGACAAGGCCTGCGGCACCTGCTCGTCGTTTGCCCGTTGCTCGGCGCGCTGGCCCTGAAGGCCCGGATTGCTCTCATAGGCGGCTGCAAAGGCATCCGTGATCGTTTCAGCTTGCGCAGGGAGAACCGATCCATACAAAGCCGTTGCCACAAGTGCCGCGCCAATCAATCCATGGACGCTCTTGTAGCGGACCAGTCTCGTCATCCAATCTCTCCCATATGACAACATGGACGGGTTGACCGCGCGGCGAGTGGAGGCTATTCCGCCCCATTTTTCGGCCGTTATCCCCGCCCTGTGCCTGACCTCCGGCACGCGAGTAGCTCAACTCATTCAGAATACAAAACTATCCACGGCTTCAAAGCCTGGCAGGCTTTCGACCAGCGCATCAAAATCATCCCGCTTGCTGACTCGCCCATCGCTCTTGAGGTAGACAAAGCCCCGTCCCGACGGGCCCTTGCCGACAATGGCCACCAGACGCCCCCCTTCGGCAAGCTGGTCGAGCAGTGCGACCGGCACATGGTCCACCGCCCCGTCAAGCACGATGACGTCGTAAGGTCCCTGTTTGGGCAGGCCCTGCATGAGAGGTCCGGCCAGGACAGCCACATTATGGATATCCAGCGCGGCAAGGTTGGCGGAGGCCTTCTCTACAAGCTCGGAATCGCTTTCCAGCGCAACGACCGAACTGGCGAGCCGGGCCAGAATCGCCGTGGAATAACCGGTCGCGCAACCGACATCGAGCGCCACGTCGCCCTCGCGGACTTCCGCCAGATGGATCAGCTTGGCAAAGGCGCGCGGTTCCATGAGATAGCGCGCGGGCAAACCGGCGGCGGCGTCCTTCACCTTGATGCAATCATCCATATAGGCGAAGCCCTGCCGCTCGGCAGGCACGAATATCTCCCGGGGCACAGCCTGCAACGCATCGATGAGACGCCTCTCGGTCACGCCGCTGCAACGAATCTGACTCTCGACCATATTTAGCCGCGCTGCTGCAAAATCCGTCATGGAAAGGTCCTGAAGCTCAAATCACACAAACGCGCCATCCATCCGAGGAAACGGAGCAGGCGTCGCACGCAGCAAAATGCCACCTGGCTGTTATAATAGTCGATATATACAAACTCAATCGGGGGTGGACATTGGGGTGTCTCTAAAGCCGCAATCCGGCAAAAACTGCCGGGGAGAGACGAGCCTTTTCGCCGGTTCCCGTCATGGGGACGGGCGTTCTCAGGCGGGGCAACAAAGATTGTGCGCTCTGCGGAGACCTGCTATATCGCGCACGCGCCTGGCGCACAGAGAGGCCACGTGGCGGAGTGGTTACGTAGCGGACTGCAAATCCGCGCACCCCGGTTCGATTCCGGGCGTGGCCTCCAAAATCATCCTGTTTTCATAGTAATAGTTGACGGCTGGGCCTTGCCATCTGTCTGGCCAGGTCAGGGTCAGGGTTTTATCCTGCCTTGTTTCGCCCGCTGGCGCCGTCCCCACCAGACCTCGGTTTTGCGCCTGAAACGGCGGACGGGGTGAAAGTCTACCGACAGGATCACCAGGCCGAGGGGCACCATCCAGAATCCCAGAATCGGCAGGAACCCGAAGCAGCCAAGAGTGACAAGGGTGCCGCCCATGCCGATTCGCAGCGGCTTGTTGCCGGGAAGTCTGATACGCCTGCCACCGAGCCGGATGGATGCCACCGATAGGTTCCTGTCTGTCGCCCCTGCCTGTCCAGTGGGGTCAGGGCTCATGAAAAGATGAATTTCCAGTCCTGATGGAAGTAGTCGTTGAATGTTCCCCACACAAGCACCCAACCCGCTCCGATTTAGGCTTTCACCCCCGAAATATCTCTGCTATACGCCCCTCCATCGATAGCGAGGCCCTGCCCCGCGCCGATATTCCCCGGTAGCTCAGTGGTAGAGCAATCGACTGTTAATCGATCGGTCGCTGGTTCGAATCCGGCCCGGGGAGCCAGTTTTTTCGCATAAGTGGACCAGAAGCGCATTCCAGCAGACAATTTTTCCCTTCGCTGTGATCCACTTTTGCCCCATTCCCCTGACCAGCAGATCTGGATATGTCTCGAAGCTAGGACAGCTGCCAACACCCGCAATAACGAGATGCTGGAAGGCGGGGATAGCGAAATTGAATTGGTTGTTCTCGCGCCCAAAGAACTCCCCCAGCATCCGTCTTGCGGAAATCCTCCCCTGCATAGAGCAACGGGCATCCGGGCTCCTTCGCCACTTCGTAGGCGAAGCAATCTCCAAAATTCAGGATTGCGGGATGCGCGCCTTGGCCCCATTTCTCAATAGAGGAAATCCTGACTGTGCGCTGCTGCCGGCCCGGCTGCCGCCTTGGCGGCGGTGGATGCCAGCACTGCCACAAGCAGTATTCGCGGCGGGATTTGCAGTCAGGGATTGCCTCGACCGTCACGAGGCGCATGGCAGCATGGCCGTGCCGGGGCAGGATGATCTCATCCCCGGCCTCCGCGCGCCGAACCAGCTCCATCAATTGACCCTAGGCATCGGTCACGGACATCTTCATGGACTGTCCCTCTACAGACCATCAGGCGGTCTAATGGTGTTTAGCATTTAGACCACCTGATGATGGGCCATATCAACAAGATGAAGGTGGCAGCTATGGCAAGCCGTTCCTGTTCCATTTGGCTCAGAAGAAACGGACTTGCTCACGATCCGGGCTCTTTTGAGGGTGCTCTGTTTAAAGATCTGCCGTCACTGAAAAAAGGAAAGTACGAGGCGCGGCCAGCGTTACGAATCCGATTGAGGTAGGATTGTAGCGCTTGTCGTTCAGCAGATTTTCAACATTGGCGCGAAGGGTAATGGGAGTCTTGCCGATATTGACCGTATAACGGGCGCCCGCGTCATAACGTGTCCATGCGCCCAGCTTTTGGGTATTCGTTGCGTTGATATAAACTGGGCCACTGTAGATAATGCGCCCGTTCAGGCTTAAGTCGGGAACACCCGGCACAGTCCATTCGGCGTTGAGGTTGGCCTTGAAACGCGCAACGCCCTGGGCCTTGTTTCCGTCATTCACTCCGCCCGCGGTCTTTACCAGCTTTGCGTCCGTGAAGGCCAATCCACCCAGCAGGCCAAGATTTTCATCAACCTTGCCGAAGAGGTTCCATTCAACGCCTCTGTTGCGCTGCTTCCCATCCGGCTCGTAGTTCAGCGTCGTGGTGTCCTGGATGAGGCTGGGCTGGCTGATCTGGAAAAGACTGATCGTTGTCGCAAAATTGCCGAGATCCCATTTCGTGCCGATTTCATATTGTCTGGATCGATAGGGAGAAAATACCTTCCCGAAATTGGGGGCCGATGTATCAGTTACCGATGCTCCCTGTTGAAGGCCCTCTATATAATTCGCATAAACGGAAAGGTCGCTTATCGGCTTGATAACAAGGCCCGCCATCGGCGTAATTGCGCTTTTGTTATAGGAGGTCTCGGTGCTGACATTGGTGTCCTTGACTCTCTGTCCTCGCGCTCCGAGGGTCAAAAGCACCTGATCCTGATTGAACGACAATGTGTCTGCGACAGCCACGCTGCTGAGGCGGGTTTTCTGGTTTGTCACCCATGGCGCCGTAAATGCAAAAGTCGGCGCTATCGCCGTGGTAACGGAATAAATATTGCCTGAAACAAAATCACCCCAACCCGAATTGTCCTGCCGGATTGCCGTGTCCTGATGAACATAGTCAAAACTGAGAACGGCCCGATGCTGAACACTGCCGGTGTTGAACGACCCTCTCAGTCCGCCCTGCACATTGTCGCTGTCGAACGCATAGGGCAGCGCTCTTACACGCGCTGTGAAATCTCCATTTGGCTTGATGTTTGTCACCGAAGCTGCACCCGTATTCTCAGCCCGCAGCTTCGACCGGCTGACACCGACAAACCCTGTTAAATTATTGGTAAAATCATATTCGGAACGAAATACGACGCTTTTATCCTTCTGGTTGCTGATGTTCTGACCCAGCAGGATGGGCGAGTCTCCCGATGGCGCTTTGGGTATAACCGATGATGCGAAACTTAGAACAGGCTGGGCATTATCGATATCCTTGTCCTGGTAAAGGATATCCAGCGAAGCGCGCAGTCGCTCGCCTTGATAATCAATACCCATGGTTCCCGCCAGAACGCGTGAATCGCGTTTACGCACCGGCGTTTCACCATCCCTGTAGAGGCCGTTGACCCGGATGCCCCACTCGTTGGAGTCTCCAAAGCGTCGGCCGAAATCGACGTGGCCGCCAAGCTGGGATCTGGAGAAAAAGCTTCCTGTAAGACGCGTGATGGGGGTGTCCTCGGCGCGCTTGGGGACCAGGTTGATGTTACCGCCAAGGTTTCCGCCCGTCGTCATGCCATTAAGCAGGGCATCGAGGCCCTTGAGGATCTCAACACGCTCATAAAGTTCGGGTGATTGCTTGTACATCGCGCCAGCCTGCATGCCGTTGAAGGTTACGCCGCCCAGGTTCGAGGAATTGCTTAATCCACGCACGAACATGCCATCTCCGGTTGGGCCGTAGCGCACGCCAAGATCCTGCACAGCGGGATCATTCACGAGGACATCGGCCAGAGATTGCGCCTGCTGGTTTTCGATCAACCCGGACGTATAGCTGGTCTGGTTGAATGGGGTATCCATGAAATCCGTATTGCCCAGCAGGCCAACCCGGCCGCCACGGGCTACCTGCCCGCCTGCATACTCGGGTAGCAGGGCACTCGCCCGCTCGCCCTCGCTTGCGTAGGCGTTATCTGCATTTCCCTCAACCAGAACCGGCTTAAGCTGGGTTGCGTCATTCGCTGACTGCCCCATGCGCTCGATAGTCACGACATTGCCAGTGATGTTGTAGGTGAAGCCCGTGCTGCTGAGGAGCTGGTTCAACGCCTGCTCTGCCGGAAGCAAGCCGTGGACACCGTTTGAATGGACGCCCCGTATGGTGGCCCCGTCAACCGTCACCTGATGACCTGACTGAACGCCGAACGCCACCAGAGCATCGGCGAGCGATTGCGCCGGAATGTTGAAATTTTGCCCGGCAGTGGTCTGCGCCTGAGCGGCTGGAACCAGCACCATCGGCCCGATGGCGACCGTCGCCATCAGAATTGCACTCAACATCGACAGCCGCGCATTACGCTTGTGCACCATGCCCACCTTAATCTCCATTCGTCCAAACCCGACCAAAACTGAAAATGCCTCGCATTAACAGGGGTCATAAGCTCAACGATGTGGGCAGCAATCTTTTCGGTAAAAAGTTTTCAAAAGTCGGGATTATTTTTTAATCTATTATAATTCAATGG
>JAATFR010000122.1 GCA_015655095.1 Hyphomicrobiales bacterium
CCTTCTGCGGCTGCAGGGTAGGATCGGAAATATCGTTGTCGACGATATCAATGCCGTCTCCTCCCGTGGTGAACGTCGTGGCGGAGGCGTCGGTGAAGGGATCGGCGCCGGCGGCGGCCGCGCCACTGGCCACGGTGACGGTGGCCGGAACGGCGCCGTCGATCCGCACCAGTTGCGACTGTTGCGCCAGCACCGAGGTGACGAAGCGCGCATTGTCGGGATCGGTGGAGAGATTGCGGAACACCTCCGTGGTGCCGCTGATCAGGTCCTTCACACTGAGATTGAACAGCGTGTCGGGTGTTTCGCCCGGATCATAGGGGCGGACATTCAAGTCGGTGCGGACGCGCAGGCTGTTGCCCCATTCGCCCTCATTCGCGGCAGCCAGCCCGATACTGCCCGGCGCGGTCGCCTTGGCAGGGGCGGCACCATGATGGACGCGCGCGATCAGCGCCTGGCTGCCGCCATTGAGAAAGAATTGTTGTACGGCATAGCCCAGCGTGCTCTTGGCCCACAGGCCGCCATAGAGCCGGTTGAAATCGCCCACGCCGCTGATGCGGCCGGGTGCATCAGTCGGCCCGCGCAGGGCGCGCCCGACAAAGGCGGTGATGGAAGTGGCGACACCCGTGATTGGGCGCACGCCACTCGGCAATTCCTCGACATAGACACCGGGATAGCTCACGGCAACAGGCATGACACCCTCATTCTGGAAGTGGACGGGAACAGCAGAGCATGGGCGCGGCCATGGACATCAGTGGCGGCTTTCCGGCAGGCGGCTGTAAACGACGGAAGAATCCGGCAGCACGCGGCGGACAAGCCGGCCCTGCGCCAAAAGAGTGTCGATCGCGGCCTGAACCTGGCAAGGAAGGGCATGGCGATATTCGCCGGCGATCCACCATTGACGGATGCCTTCAACAGTATCGGCCGCGCTAGGATGAGCGTTGAGATAACCCTCGATCGCGTCGGCAATTCTGGTAATTTCCGCGGCTTCAACCGGCATCCTCTCGCCTGGGCATTGCGTCAAGCGAGAAGGAGCAATCGCCATGCCAAAGAAAAAAGCGGGGAATTCCGCGCGTTTCACGATGGAGGCAGCGCGGCCTTTGAGGCTTTTACGCCTCACTCGATAAGGGCATGCCGCAGGCCGCGCGAAAAACCGCGCAACAATGCACAGCAAGCCCTCTTGCGGGGTGGGACGAAAAAGCCCCAGGCAGCGTTCACTTGGGCTAGCGGAAATCCCGGGTGGCCAGACCGTGCTTCTTCACCAGCCGGTTCAGCGCGCTGCGGTCCTTGCACGACAGCCGCGCCGCCAGCGAGACATTGCCGCTGGCCCGCGCCAGCAGGCGGCACAGATAATCCTTTTCGAACTGCGCCACGGCATGGGCCTTGGCCTGCTTGAAGGCCTGGTCGAGCAGCGCCTGCGACAGTCCCGCCCGGTCCAGCGCGGCGGGACGCGCGAAATCGACGGTTTCGTCATCCGTCATCAGGACTTCACGCAAGATGAGATTTTGCAACTCGCGCACATTGCCGGGCCAGCCATGGTCACGAATCCACGCCACCGTGGCGGGGGCGAAGCGGCGGGCCGGCCTGCGATATTGAAGCGCATAGCTTTGCAGGAAATGCTCAGCCAGCAGCACCGCATCGCCGCCGCGGTCGCGCAGGGGAGGCATGGTTACTGACAGCACACGGAAGCGGAACATCAAGTCCTGGCGGAACTGACCGGAGCGGCAAAGCTCCTCCAGATCGACATTGCTGGAAGCGACGATGCGTACATTGCCCGACATCACCTGGCGGCCCCCCACCGGCCGATACTGCCCGTCCTGCAGGAAACGCAGCAGCACCACCTGGGCGCGCGGGGTCATGGCCTCGACCTCGTCCAGGAACAGGGTTCCACCATCGGCCTGGGCGACCAAGCCACGGCAGGCCTGCTTGGCATCGGTGAAAGCGCCGCGCTCATGCCCGAACAATTCGCTTTCCAGCAACGTATCGGGCAGCGCGCCGCAATTGACGGGAATGAAAGGAAAATCCCGGCGCGGGCTCAGGTAATGGATGGCGCGGGCGGCAAGTTCCTTGCCGGTTCCCGTCCCGCCCTGGATCAGGACCGTGGCATCGACCGCCGCGACGCGCTCGATCACCCGCATGGCGTCATGGAGCGCGGGAGATTTTCCCAGGAGATTCAAGCGCAGGAACGCATCGGGAAGCGTTTTGAGTCCGACCGGCTTTGTGAATGACGTCATTGTCAGCAACCCATGCGTTCACAATCCACACAGTCCAGCCGCCCCCGTCCGGCGCATATCCTGCTCAAAATACAAACGATTTTCCCGAATCCCCTCGACTTCTCTGGGGTCGCTTTTATCAATCATTTGCGGGGTATCGCTTTTTCCAAAACAGCAATGGCTGCATGGAAAACGCATTCTGCCCCGCCAATTTCATGCCTCGCGATTTAACCCGCCGATGTAGAAACAGGCAACTTTGCGGCAACAAATTTAATGTTCGGATTTTCCGTTCATTTGCGGCATTCTTTATAGGACCGTCATGGAACCACGAAATCTCCCAGGGATGGCTGCCTGGCGCCTCATCCAAATCCGCAGCGCTGACGCGTCGATTGCGTTTTCCGGATGAATCGATGCCCATTCGAGCCAAGTCGGCCGGCACGTTTTTCACCACACCAAGATACGGTTTGGGCCGGCTACCCACGCAATACAGATTGCAATCACGCTATCTCTGGCCACTGCGCGGAACCGATGAGTCCCTATCCGCCGCTAAACCCGGACGGGGCCGAGGCAGTGCACGAAAAATCGGGGCACACTGATCCCACCCATTGACACTGCGGCCGGCAAGTCCGGCAACGTGTGGTACGAGATAGCCTCAAAACCCAGCAGGTGTAAAAGCCCTGCGATCTGACGCTTGTCATACAGCCATTGGTACAAGACGGTCTCGGTCGCGACGCCAAACGCGTCCGGCTCGGTAACACATGTCTGAAGGTACCGGTCATTCTCGATGAGCTGCGCGGTGCGCCCCACGGAACGAGCGGGCGAAGATTTGTCCTCTCGCTGTGCATGGTACTGGCGGAGCCATTCTCCATCCGGCAGGCTTATCCAGAGCATGCCGTTGGGCGCAAGAAGCCGGCGCATCTCGATCAGAAGGTCCATGTCCGCACGCAAGGTGCGGCCACGGGCAAACACATCGCCAAGAAGTAGAACTTCGTCGAAGCTCTTTGCAAGAAAGGGCGTGGCCCAGGGCTTGGCCTCGACAAATGGAATATTGGCTTGATGCTTGCGAGCCAGCTGACGCGCCGCAGCGATGTTATCGGCCGACGCGTCCACCCCCACGACATTGCGCACGCCCCGCAGCGCGATCGCCAGTGCCCGTCCTCCGCCCCCGCAACCGCAATCCAGGATGCGCGACGCCTGCCTGGGCGGCCTGTAACGAAAAATGTAGTCGAGGTCCCGGTAG
>JAATFR010000232.1 GCA_015655095.1 Hyphomicrobiales bacterium
CCTAGCCCTTATCGCGTTCGGCAAGGCCGAGTTCGTAGATTTCGGTTGCGAGCTTGTCGTTGTAGGAGAAGAGGCCCGCATATTCCTTGCCGAGCGCCACCATGATCGCGCCGGTCAGCGTGGCCAGATCAACCATGAATTTCGGCTTGAAGCGGTTCTGCGTGTACCAGAGCGCGTCAGCAAGGACGAGGCGGCCTTCGGCGTCGGTGTTGATGACCTCGATTGTCTGGCCTGACATGGAAGTGACGATGTCGCCGGGGCGCTGGGCATTGGCGTCGGGCATGTTTTCGACAAGTCCGATGATGCCGACGGCGTTGACCTTGGCCTTGCGCGCGCCGAGCGCATAGAGCAGACCGGTGACGCAGGCGGCGCCGCCCATATCGCCCTTCATGTCTTCCATGCCGCCAGCAGGTTTGATCGAGATGCCGCCGGTATCGAAAGTTACGCCCTTGCCGACGAAGGCGACCGGGGCGTCGCCGGACTTGCCGCCCGACCATGTCATGACGACCAGCTGGCTGTCGCGCACGCTGCCCTGACCCACGCCCAGCAGCGAGCCCATGCCAAGCTTCAGCATCTGCGCTTCGGAGAGCACCTCCACTTTCACGCCGACCTTGGCAAGCGCTTTGGCGCGGCGGGCAAATTCAACTGGATAAAGGATGTTGGCGGGTTCATTCACCAGATCGCGGGCAATATTGATGCCTTCCGCGATTTTTTGATGCACCGCAAAGGCGCGACGTGCCGCGGCAACGGCGGGGGTGAGAACAGTGAGTTTGCCAAGCTTGACGGTATCTTCTTTTGCCTTGCCGGTTTTGTATTTGTCGAACCGGTAGGCGCGCAGCGTGGCGCCGAAGGCGATTCTTGCGGCGGTGTCGCCCGCCGGGAGACCGCCTCCCTTTATTTCGTCGATTGCGATGCTGGCGGCGCTTTCTCTGGCTGATTCGAGCTTGCCGACGATTTCACCGCCCACTTTTTCGAAAGCAAGCGCATCAAGATCGCTGGCCTTGCCAAGGCCGATCAGGCTGATGCGGGAAACGGCAACGCCTGCCGCGCCGAGAATCTCGACCGAACTGCCCGCCTTGCCGGTAAAGCCTGAAGTCTTTGCCGCCCGGGAAACCGCGCCAGCCGTGGCTTTATCCACTTCGGCAGCCCGTCCCGTCAGCGTCCGGCCTTCGGTGACAAGGAGAATGAGGGACCCCGTTTTGGGCAGGGAAAACTCGGCAAAACTGATGTTCATGATTTGGTCTTTCTTGTCCAGCAAGTAGGCAGTTATGGCGGTCTGGTTGCTTCCCAGTTCTGGCCGAGCTTTTTCATGCCGGAAAAATAGGATACCCATATGATCCGGGCTTTCTTGATCCTACCGGAACTCTCTGCCAGTAAAAGGCCCTCTGGGCCGATCCTGCTCTATATAGGGCTAAGGGCGAACAATTGCCCAAGCCAAAACCGCCCATCCGGACCACTCGATGTTCAAAGCGTTACCCCGTTACATCTTCTCGCAGACGACCGGGCCCTTCATCATTGTGACCCTCGTGCTGACGGGCATCATCTGGCTCACCCAAACGCTGAAACTGCTCGACCTGATCGTGATCCAGGGGCAGAGCGTGGTCACATTTGGCGAGCTTTCCATGCTCGCGATGCCCAGCGTTCTTAATATCGTATTGCCGATTTCGCTGTTCTGCGCGCTCATTTATGCGCTCAATCAGATGATTACCGACAGCGAGATGGTGGTCATGTTCGCGGCAGGGCTAAGCCGCTGGCGCATCGCCCAGCCTGTCCTGCTGCTGACCGGGCTCATTGTTCTGCTGGTGCTGGCGCTCAATCTCTATCTGATGCCTGCCGGGATGCGGGTTCTCAAGGACAAGCTGTTCCAGATCCGGGGCGACGTTCTGGCTTCCGCTATCCGGGAAGGGTCTTTTTCCAACCCGACCGCCGGCGTGACGGTTTATGTGAGGGACCGAACCCCGAGCGGCGAGGTGCGCGGCATTCTGGTGCAGGACAACCGCGATGTGAATCAGGCTGTTACCTATATGGCGACAAATGGCAATCTGGTGCGCACACCCGAAGGGCCGCGGCTGATTATGTATAATGGCAATATTCAGCGGGCGACAAAGGAGCGTGGGGAGCAGTCCTTCACCTTCATGCATTTCGATTCATATACCTATGATCTCTCCCAGTATGCTCAGGGCGATGGCGAGGAATATTATGAATCGCGCGAGCGCTTCCTCGGCGAGATGTTCAATCCGGACCCGAAAGACGCCTACGCCAACATGTTCAGGAGCAGGTTGCGTGCGGAGGGGCATGACAGGCTGGTTGCCGCCCTCTATCCGGTCATGTTCGCCATGGTGGCTCTGGCTATTCTGTTGCCCGCGCCATTCAGCCGCCGCGGCTATGCCTCGCGAATCGTGATTGGCGTGAGTATCGCAGTGGTGGCGAGGATCATCGGTTTCGGGCTTATCAACGCCGCGGTCGAGAACCCTTGGGTTATTCCTCTTATCTATCTGATCCCGCTTTTGATATGTGCGGGCAGCGCCATGCATATCGGTGGACTTGATGGACGGTGGTTTGCCCGGTATTTCGGCAGCAGGCTGGCGATGCGAGAAGGCGGGCAAGGCTAGTCATGCATCTTTCCTGGACCCTGTCGCGCTATCTCGCCCATCAGTTCATCGTGGCAATGATCATCACGCTTGGCGTGTTCATTTCGCTTATCTACATGATCGATCTCGTTGAAATGATGCGCCGGGCAGCAGGTCACACCGACATGACGTTTGGGCTGACAGCGCAAATGACCCTTCTGCGCGTGCCGACCATCGTTACCTCGACGCTGCCTTTTGCCATGCTGTTCGGCAGCATGGCCGCCTTTATGCGGCTGACGCGCAGCAGTGAACTCATTGTGGCGCGTGCTTCGGGGGTTTCCGTCTGGCAGTTCCTTGCCCCGGCCATCATGGTTGCACTTATGATCGGGATGTTCTCGGTCACGGTCCTCAACCCCATCGCGGCAACGCTGGAATCCCGTTATGAGCAGCTTGAATCACAATTTCTGAAGGGCCGGTCGAGCCTGCTTGCCGTGTCGGACAATGGGTTGTGGCTCCGGCAGGCAGACCCGGACGGCCAGTCTGTGGTCCATGCGCTGAAGGTCAATGATCACGGCATCAAGCTTGAGGATGTCATTTTCTTTCTCTATGGACCGAACGATCAGTTTCTGGGCCGCATCGACGCCAAAACAGCGGACCTCGAAAAGGGCTACTGGGCACTGACCGACCTCTGGTATTCCATGGTCAACGAGCCATCGCGCCATTTTGACACATTCCAGCAGCCGACTCTGCTCACGGTGGAGCAGGTACAGGAAAGTTTTGCCAGCCCTGATACGATATCGTTCTGGGATCTGCCGCGTTTTATCCACATGGCGGAAGCAGCGGGGTTTACCGCCCGGCAATACCGGCTGCATTGGCATTCGCTCATGTCGCTTCCATTCCTGCTTTGTACCATGGTTATGGTTGCTGCAACTTTTTCACTGCGCATTTCGCGCCTTGGCGGGCTGACGCAACTGGTTCTTGGGGCTGTGAGTACGGGGTTTCTGTTGTACTTTGCGACGGACCTTTCGCTTGCCCTGGGACTAACCGGCGTGGTGCCTCCCTTTCTCGCGGCATGGGCGCAGGCACTGGTGGCGATGCTGCTTGGGCTGGCGGCTCTCTTCCACATGGAAGATGGTTAGGGTAAGGCTTGGGTGCGTTTTGTTTTTTTGCCGATGTGCCGGGCAGATTCGGGGCTCGGGCAGTTTCTGGCCGCTGGGTATTTTAGAGGATTTGACTGGCAATGAGGCTCCTTGGGGTGCTGCATGAAAAAGGCTCGATCGGGCACGCCCGACGGGTGGCGATTCGCCTCGTGCTGCTTTCGGGCCTTTTCATCGTGGGCCTGCCCCTGATTGTTGGTGGGGCCGCCATGGCGGCAAGGCCTGCCAACACGGTTTCCTCGTCTGCGCCTGCCGTTGCACCGGCAGCCGGTGCGCCGGCCGTCATTACGCCCGTTTCGGCGGCTGTAAAACCGGTCGCAGACCCTGACAAAAAGCCTTTCGAGGATTCAGGCCAGGTGCTGATGCAGGCCGACGATCTTAAATATGACCGCGACACGAAGATTGTAACGGCGAGACATAGTAAAGCCAAGTTAAAAGTCAAGAAAAAGCAAGTCGAAAGTGTTGGTATCGTAGTCGTTGAGGAATACTGGGTTGATCAGACTGCAGGGGATCCAGAGGCGACATAGAGAGTAAAGCAAGAAAAACCGGACAAGTTCAAAATATGTAACGCAGGTGCGCTGAGTAACGCGTCTGATGTCAACACGAGGTAAGAGAGAAGCAGAGATACGAGACTTTCGAGTAAGCTTAGATTCACGCGAGAGAACTAGGATAGGTGTTGTATTGTAACCTGGGTATCTACCTACCTACGAAGCTACTTAAATACTAACTAGAGAATCACATGTAAGTAGAGACCCAAGAGATAGGATAAACTATAAGAGTCAAGGACTGATA
>JAATFR010000211.1 GCA_015655095.1 Hyphomicrobiales bacterium
CCCCGCCATGATCCGCGCCGGTTTTCTGGATGGCCTGTGGATACATCTTTCGGAACGGTTGCCTTTGCATGTCCCGATGGAGATCCGCAGTGCGATCGCCTATCAGAACATGAATCGCTGGTCAGAAGCCGACGGAATATTGTCGGCGCTGCTGCTGGCGAAGGGGCGCAACTGGTATGAGACGGCCGTCGAGGATCTGGCGCTGCTAACCCGGCGTGATGAAATCGCCTGCGCGATGGCATGGCTGCGCCGGGCGGCACATTCCCCCTCCCCCCGGCCACATCTGGAACGTCAGATCGCCGCGCTTGTCGGCAACCAGAAGGTGACGCTGCGCGAGAAAGTTGTGCTCCGGCTGTGGCTTGCCCATATCGCGCATCAACGGCGCGATGCTACGGGCGCGCGCGGCCATCTGCGTGCCGGGCTGCAAGACGCGGCGCGGCTTGGCTGTCATGGAGTGCTGTCGGAAGAGCGCATCTTTGTTGCGCCGCTTTTGCAAGATCAACGGATCCGGGCCCATGTCGAGGCCTCGCCGGACATCCGCGCGGCTCTGGCGATCTATGCCGCGTCGATCAATTCGCCCCGGGCAAAGGCCCGTTCCGCCGGGATTACCCAACGCGAGACGCAGATGCTACAACTGGTGGCGGACGGATTTCCCAACAAGCGGATCGCACAGGTGCTGTCGATTTCCGAGGCGACGGTGAAATTCCATCTTTCGAATCTCTACACAAAGATCGGCTGCCGCAATCGCAACGAAGCTGTCCGTGCGGCGCGCGCCCTTGGCTGGCTGTAAGCATTACTTTCAAGCCGTCCATCGCCACCTGAAAACCGCATCAAGGATGCTACCCGTGCGCAATTCACGCTGGCGCCGGATGTTGACGATTACAGCCGCCCACGATTGATCCACGCAGGGGCGCGGATGATAGAAGTTGCGGGTTGAATGGAACATCTCCGCCTGCCTGCGTCTTGTCCCAGGCCTGCGCTGGATCAGGATATGAAGTCACGAGGCGGGCTTCAAGGCGCGCGTGGTTCCAGAAGCCGTGAGGGGCAAGCACACAGCATGCCACGGCATCCGACAATGTAAGAAGGCCCCACCCGATCGGGCTACGGAGATTTGCGAGCGGAGTGACAAAAAGCCCACCGAGGTAGAAGAGGAAACGACCCTCTCCCTGCGTGTCGAGATCGCGGAGCAGCCCCCAGCACGATTTATCGGAAGCGTAGATGATCCCTGCTCAACTGGTCGAGCTTCGTCACCCCCATCAGTTTCATATCCCTCTCGATCTCGGCCTTCAGGTTGGACAGGGTTTTTTCCACACCGGCCTGCCCACCTGCCGCCAATGCATAAAGATAGAGATGCCCACCGGAACACGCCGTCGCCCCCGCCGCCATAGCCTTGAGAATATGTGTACCCCGGCGGATCCCGCCATCGCAGATAATCTCGATCTGTCCGCCCACCGCATCCGCGATCTCCGCGATCTGGTCGAAGGGCGCACGAGAGCCATCCAGTTGCCGCCCGGCATGGTTGGACACCATGATCGCTGAGGCGCCGATATCCACGGCACGTTTGGCGCTCTCGACACTCATCACGCCTTTCAGGCAGAACTGGCCGCCCCAACGCTGCCGAACCTGCTCGGCGTCCTTCCAGCTCATCGACTGATCGAGCATCGTCGAAAAATATTCACCCACAGAAATGGCGATGTTCGTGCCCTGACTGACATGCCCATCCAGTTGGGGCAGGCTGAATTTCTCTTTCGTGTAGTGGTTCCAGGCCCAGCCGGGGCGCATCGCAAAACTGGCGAGACTGGCCAGCGTCAGCTTTGGCGGCGAGGTGAACCCGGTGCGCAGATCGCGCTCGCGGTTGCCGCCGGTAATCGTGTCGACAGTCAGCGCGATCGCGTCGAACTTTGCCTCGCGGCAGCGCTCCACCATGCTCCAGGTCAGCTCACGATCCTTGTGAAAGTAAAGCTGGAACATCTTGGGTGTCTGGATGGTGCGGCCGATTTCCTCCACGCTGACGGTGCCGAGAGAGGAGATACCGAAAAAGGTGCCGAACTTTTCGGCCGCGCGGGCGACCGCGCGTTCTCCCTCATGATGGAATAGCCGCTGCAGCGCGGTCGGCGACAGGAAGAACGGCAGATCCATCTTTTTGCCCATCACCGTCACCGACATGTCGACGGATTCGACACCGGCCAGCACATTCGGCACGAGATCACATGTCGCGAACGCATCTGTATTGCGGCGATAGGTGATCTCATCGTCGGCAGCGCCGTCGATGTAGTGAAAGATTGGCGCAGGGAGGCGTCGTTTGGCAAGCAAACGGAAGTCCTCTACATTTCGGCAACGTGCGATGGCCCTGGACATTGGATCACCTCCCTCTTTTGAGCACAGGATTCAGAGAACCGCAGATGCGGTCCAACGGACGTGTCAGCCTGGCTCTGGAAAAGGTGATCGCTAGGGCATGCCAGGCGGTTCGGCATGAACATCTCCGCCCGGGTGGCACATTGGTAAACTTATTTTACCAATGTGGTCAAACGGTAAAATCGACTGGTTTCATTTTGCTACGAATTTAGGAAGCCCTAAGGGCACGTGCCGAACTTCCCCCGAACCCGTTGGAAGAGCCCGAACTGAACCGCACCGGGTTTGCCGGAGGCTGATTGCAGTTATTTACGCCGCCCTGTCGTCAGCTTCCAGAGCTGCGTAGAAATTGGGCTCTGCCTCTGCAGGCGGGATGTTCCCGATTGGTTCGAGCAGGCGAACCCCACCATCACTTCGACCGGCGGTCGAGCTCCGCCATCG
>JAATFR010000055.1 GCA_015655095.1 Hyphomicrobiales bacterium
CGGCAAGGCCGTGGGCGCGATCAACCGCGTGCCGGCTCATGGCGAGGCCCGCTCCAACATGCATGTAGGCGGGCGCGCCGAGCCGACCCGCCTGACCCCCCGCGAGCAGGAGATCTGCGCAACCATAGGGCCGGAACTCAAGAAGCGCGGCCTGCTCTTTGTCGGCATCGACGTGATCGGCGACTATCTGACCGAGATCAATGTGACGAGCCCGACCGGCATTCAGGAAATCGAAAGGTTTGACGGCACCAATATTGCGGCTCTGGTATGGGACGCAATCGAGGCGCAGCGCAGATGACGAAGGACGAAACGCCAGCCGACAAGAATTCGCCCCGGCGCTATCGTGACAATCTTCAGGGTGAAATCGACAGCGCCTCCCTCTACCGCACGCTGGCGGAAGTAGAGCCTGACGAAAAGCTGGCTGGAATCTACCGGCGTCTCGCTGCTGTCGAGGAGGCCCATGCGGAATACTGGCGTAAACAGCTCACCAGCAATGGCGCGCGCATCCCCGCGCTGCGCCCCGGCTTCCGCCCCCGCGCTCTGGCCTGGCTGGCGCGGCACTTCGGCGCCAGTTTCGTTCTGCCGACCATCAATTCGCTCGAACAATCCGACAGCGGCGCTTACGACGACCAGATCGAGGCGGTGAAAGGCGGCCTGCCCGTGCAGGAGCGCAGCCATGCGCGCATTCTCAAAGCCATCGCCGGCCCGACTGAGGGACTGGAAGGAAGCTCCATCGCGCGGATCGAGGGCCGCCATCGGGCCATGGGCGGCAATGCGCTCCGCGCCGCCGTGCTGGGCGCGAATGATGGTCTCGTCTCCAATATGAGCCTCGTCATGGGCGTGGCGGGCGCGGAGGCCAATCCGCGCATGATCCTGATCACCGGCCTTGCGGGACTTGTTGCCGGCGCCTGCTCGATGGCGCTGGGGGAATGGCTCTCCGTCAATTCCTCACGCGAACTCAATGAAAAGCAGATCGCGACCGAGCGAATGGAACTTGAAGAAGTGCCCGAGGAGGAAAAGGAGGAGCTGATCCTCATCTATCAGGCCAAAGGGCTGACCGAACCTGAAGCCCGCGCGCTCGCCGAGCGGCTGCTCGCCAATAAGGACACCGCGCTCGACACGCTGGTTCGCGAGGAGCTGGGCGTTGATCCCCAGGAGCTCGGCGGTTCGCCCTGGACGGCGGCAGGCACCTCCTTCTGCCTGTTCTCTGCTGGCGCGATCTTCCCGGTACTGCCCTATTTTCATTATGACGGGATGCAGGCGCTGATCCTCAGCCTGCTTGCCTCCACGCTCGCGCTGGGCGCGATCGGGGCTGGAACATCCCTGTTCACGGGCCGGTCCGTCACCTTTTCCGCAACCCGCCAGATCCTGATCGGTTTCGCCGCTGCGGCGGTGACGTTCGGCGTCGGCAGACTTGTCGGCGTCAGCATCGGGGGATAGAGCGATACAGCTCTCCATGCCTGAACAAATGTTCCCCTTTCATTCTTGATCAGCCAACGGAACTGTGGGACGCTTGCGCAGTGGAATGCGGGGGGGACCGCGGACCGGAGGGGGAACCATGGTCGCGCATATAGAGACAGTCGCCTTCATAGGGGTAGAGGCGCGGCCAGTGGACGTGCAGGTGCACATGACCTCGGGCCAGCCCGGGTTCGTCGTGGTCGGCCTCGGCGACAAGGCCGTGGCCGAGAGCCGAGAGCGGGTGCGCGCCGCGCTGACGGCGATCGGGCTCGGCATCCCGCCCATGCGCATTACCGTCAATCTGGCCCCCGCCGATCTGCCCAAGGAGGGCAGCCACTATGATCTGGCCATTGCCGTCGGCCTGCTGGTGGTGATGGGCGTGCTGCCCGTTCACGAGCTCGAACAGTTCGTGGTCATCGGCGAACTCTCTCTCGATGGCCGGATCAACCCGGTGGCAGGCGTGCTTCCCGCCGCCATCGCCGCCAATGCCCGCAGCAAGGGGCTGATCTGCCCGCAAGCCTGCGGCCCAGAAGCCGCATGGGCAGGCATGGGGCAGGACAATCCCGGCGGCGTGCTGGCCCCGCTGTCGCTCATCCAGCTCGTCAATCATTTCAAGGGCTCCCAGGTTCTGGCCGAACCGCAACCTCTGCACATGGTGGAGAGCGTGCCCTTGCCGGACCTGCGTGACATCAAGGGGCAGGAAAGCGCCAAGCGGGCGCTCGAAGTGGCGGCGGCGGGCGGCCACAACATGCTGATGGTGGGCCCGCCAGGCTCGGGCAAATCCATGCTGGCGGCAAGGCTGCCCGGCATCCTGCCGCCGCTTTCACCGCGTGAGATGCTCGATGTCTCCATGATCGCCTCGGTCGCGGGAGAACTGATCCGCGAGGGCGAGGCAGGCGGCATGGCCCGGCGGCGACCCTTCCGCGCGCCGCACCACTCCGCCTCCATGCCGGCCCTGATCGGCGGCGGCCTGCGGGCGAGACCGGGCGAAGTGTCGCTGGCGCACCGTGGCGTGCTTTTCCTCGATGAACTGCCGGAGTTTCCCCGGCAGGTGCTCGATTCCCTGCGCCAGCCGCTGGAAAGCGGTGAGGCCGTGGTGGCGCGGGTCAATGCCCACATTACCTATCCGGCCCGCTTCCAGCTCATCGCCGCCATGAACCCCTGCCGCTGCGGACACGCGGGCGACATGGCGCGGGCCTGCCCTCGCGTGCCGCGCTGCGTCGCCGACTACCAGGCGAAACTGTCGGGACCGCTGATCGACCGCATCGACATCCACATCGAGGTGCCGCCGGTGAGCCCCGCGGACCTTGGCCTGCCCTCCGCCTCGGAAGGATCGGCCGAGGTCGCCGAGCGGGTGGCCCGGGCACGGGGCCGTCAGGAGGAGCGCTATGCCGCCCACAGCTCAGGCTCAGGCTCTCACGCCATCGGCGCGCAGACCCTCAATGCTCATGTGGAGGGCGAGTTGCTTGACGAGGTTGCCCACCCTGATGAAGCGGGAAAAAAGCTGCTGATCGAGGCCGCGGGGCGCATGAACCTGACCGCGCGCGGCTATCACCGGGTGCTGCGCGTCGCCCGCACGCTGGCCGACCTTGATGACGCGAGGGACATCGCCCGTCCCCATATCGCAGAAGCCCTGTCCTACCGCGAGCCCATCCACCGCCGGCTCGGAGCGGCCGTCTGAGAACCCGCCGTTTCACCCGTGATAACATGGACGATGCCATCATGCCCGACTATGGTTCGGCCGGATGGCCGGGGGATGCGGCAATGGAAGTCAAGGGCGAGGGGCCGCATCATGTCATGGAAGAAAACAGCGGTTCGACTGGTGGTTGGCGCGCTCATCGCGCTCCTGCTGGCGCTCGCCATCTTCCTCACGATCTTTCCGCGCGTCTCTCCCGCACCTCACATGATAGTGGACATCTCAGAGGCTCACATCAAACGAGGCTCCTATCTTTTCAACCATGTCATGGGATGCCGGGGATGCCACACGCCCATCATCAGGCCCGCGGCCTATTCGTTCCCGACGGAACCGGCCCGCATCGGCGCCGGCCGGCAGATGGACGGAGCAGAAGTGAACCTTCCCGCCCAGCTTCACAGCCCCAATATCACGCCCTTTGAGCTTTCCGGATGGAGCGATGGTGAAATCTACCGGGCGATCACAGCCGGGGTGAACCGGCAAGGGCAGGCGCTTTTCCCTCTCATGCCCTACCGAACCTATGGGACGCTTGATCGCCGCGACATCGAGGACGTGATCGCCTATCTGCGCACCCTGCCGTCCCAAAGCGGGCATCAGCCGGAGAGCAGTCTCTCTTTTCCCCTCTCGCTGCTCATTCGCCTTGAGCCTCGCGATGCCGATCATCACCCCCGGCCACCCGAGACCGACACGCTCGCCTATGGCGCCTATCTCAGCCGGGCGGCAGGCTGCCTTGATTGCCATACGCAGGCGAACAGCAACAACGAGCGGACCGGCATCCCCTTTGCGGGCGGCCGCGCCTTTCCAGCCCCCGGCTATGTGATGTACGCCCCGAACCTGACGCCCGACCGCAAGACGGGCCTTGGTATCTGGACCCTCGCCCGCTTCATCGGCCGGTTCCGCGTACTGACCCCCGACGCCACCAGTCAGATGGCTATACCCGCCAGTTCGCCCAACACGCCCATGCCATGGAGCGAGCTTTCGGGCATGACCGATACCGATCTGCACGCCATTTTCGACTACCTGAAATCACTGCCTGCGGTTCGCAACGACCAGCCCACGGTGCAGATTGACCCGGAGCGGGAAATACCAAAGGCTGCCATCCCCAGCGATCCTGCCAAAAATTGACCGGGATGCCTTCCACATTCCACCCATTTGTGAAACGTATCCCTGTCATGCATGACAGGACAGGGACCGCGGCCCGCAAAGATCGGTAATGAGGACCAGATGACGGCAAATGAGACGACCGCTCCTCTATCTTTCGGCCAGCGGGCGCTGCGCGCCTGCTCCGTTTATACCGAGCGCCGCGTGCTCATCATTTTGCTGCTCGGCTTTTCCTCCGGACTACCGCTGGCGCTGACAGGCTCAACCCTTTCGATCTGGATGAAGACGCAAGGCGTCGATCTCAAAACCATCGGGCTTTTCGCCCTCGTCGTGCTGCCCTATGTGCTGAAATTCCTCTGGGCCCCGCTGGTGGACCATGCCCGCGTGCCCTTCCTGACCCGCTATCTGGGACGCCGCCGGGGCTGGCTCGTCACAACCCAGCTTGCGCTTGCCGGCACCATCGTCGCAATGGGACAGGTGGACCCGGTGGCGACGCCCTTGCTCATGGCGGGGGCGGCAGTCGCGGTCGCCTTCTGCTCGGCGACCCAGGACATCGTCATCGACGCCTACCGGGTCGAAAGCCTCGGCACCGACAGCCAGGCCGCCGCCATGGCCAACTATGTTGCCGCCTATCGGGTCGCCATGCTGACCTCGACGGCGGGCGCCGTGGGGCTGGTGAGCCTGTTCGAGGACAGAGGCGTGGGCAGTACCCATTCATGGCCGCTGGGCTATGGCGCAATGGCGGCGCTGATGGCGGTCGGCCTCGCCGCCAGTCTTTTCGCTCATGAACCGCAAGGAAGCGAGAAGGCGCTTGAAACCGAACCCACACGCTTCGTGACCCGTTTGCGCCATGCCGTCATCGACCCCTTCGTCGATTTTGCGATGAAGCCGCAATGGCTTGCGATCCTCAGTTTCGTGGTTCTGTTCAAGTTCGGCGACGCCTTCGCCGGACATATGGTCGGCCCCTTTGCACTGTCCATTGGTTTCGGCAAGGCGATCTATGCCGGAATTTCCAATGGCGTTGGCCTGCCTGCAGCGCTCATCGGTGGTTTTCTTGGCGGTTTTCTGACCAGGGCAACCGGCGTCCGCACCAGCCTGTGGATCGGCGGCATTCTTCAGGCTGTCTCCAACCTCGTTTTCTGCTGGCTTGCCTTCATGGGCCCGCAGGCCTGGGCGCTCGGCGTCGCGGTCGCCACGGAATCCCTGACCGGCGCCATCGGCACGGTGGTTTTCGTCGCCTGGATATCAAGCCTGTGCTCCCGGCGCGCCTATACGGCAACCCAGTTCGCGCTGCTTTCCGCCCTTTCGGCGGTCGGCCGGACCGTGCTCTCCTCCACCACGGGCTATGTCGCGGAAGCCACCGGCTGGGTGACTTTCTTCTTCATCACCACGCTGTTAAGCATTCCAGGCTTGCTTTTATTATGGCGAATCAGCCGCTCGGGCGCCATCACCCAGGAAGGCAAAAAGGGCATCCTGGAACAGATTGCCCCTTGATCGACACGCGATTGTTATAATGTGAGGGGAACTTGCCTTGTGTGAAGCTGTGCGATGATGGAAGGATGATTCCCATGACCAGCCGGCAGACCGGAGCGCCCCCAAAAGGCACGGTGACGGCGGAGGGACGACACTCTCTGCCAGAGACGATTGAGATAACCACAAGGCTGTCAGACAGGGATTCCGGCATGAAGGACTTGGCCGCTGAACAAACGGCTCATCAGACACGCGCGGATTTGGCACAGATGACGACGCCGCCTCCTTTGATGGCTGATTCAAACAATGGCATCAGCTACGGCCTGCGCGGCACGCTGGAGGTGAGGCTTGCCGCCTCTCCGGCCGATGTCGATGCCGCCCAGGCCCTGCGCTATCATGTGTTTTACGAAGAAATGTCGGCAAAGGCCGATGCGCAAACCAGCATCACGCGGCGCGACGTCGACCGTTTTGATGCGATCTGCGATCATCTTCTGGTCATCGACCATTCCGAGACGGACAAGGCGGGCAAGCCCGCCATCGTCGGCTGCTACCGGCTGTTGAGGCAGGAGGTCGCCGACCTTCATGGCGGCTTCTATACCGCCGGGGAATATGACCTGGCCCCGCTTTTTGCTGGCACGGGGAAGGGCCTGCGCTTTCTTGAACTGGGACGCTCCTGTGTCCTGCCGCCGTATCGCAACCGCCCTACCGTGGAACTGCTCTGGCACGGGATTCTGCTCCATGTCGCGGAACACAAGCTGGATGTGATGTTCGGTTGTGCCAGTTTCGAGGGCACCGACCCCGAAGCGCTGGCCCTGCCGCTCTCTTATCTTTACCATAACCATATGGCCCCGCCGGAATGGCACGTCCGGGCGTTGCCGGACCAGTTCGTCGAGATGAACCGGATGGCGAAAGACGATATCAACCCGCGTGACGCAGCGCGACGTCTGCCCCCTTTAATCAAGGGCTATCTGCGGGCTGGCTGCTATATCGGCGATGGCGCGGTCGTGGACCCGCAGTTCAATACCACCGACGTGCTGATCCTGTTCCCGGTCGCCCAGATTTCCGAACGCTACAAGGCCAAGTGGCAACAGAAATACGGCACCCCGCGCGTCGGCTAACGCGACATTGCCGGAGCGGGGCCATGACGCCACCGGCATCATGGCCCGTATCAGCGGTGCTATTTCTCGACGTTGATCGTAACCACCTTGGAAACGAGAGGCGGATTATGGGGAATATGATTGGCATCCCCCATGATCAGTTGCAGCGTATGCTTGCCCGGGGCGAGCTTGACGCTGGCCTCAGTCTGCCCGCCGCCAAAGTGGACATGCTGCTCGTCCTTGATCAGCGCATCCTCAAGATCCGCACCGGTGGGAGCGGGCGTATCGATCAGCAGATGATGATGGCCGGTCATGGCATGATCGACGCCGGCAGGCGCCACACCCAGCCCCTCAAG
>JAATFR010000105.1 GCA_015655095.1 Hyphomicrobiales bacterium
GAGGCCTCCACCCGCACCCAGAGTTCCTTCGAGCTTGCGGGAAAGCGCCTCGGCGCCGACGTCATGAATATGTCGGTCAGTTCCTCTTCATGAAAAAGGGCGAGACGCTGATCGATACCGCCGTGACGCTCAACGCCATGCGCCCCGATCTGCTGATCGTGCGCCATGCGGATTCGGGCGCGGTTGACCTCCTCGCCCGCAAGGTCAGTTGCTCGGTCATCAATGCGGGCGACGGCTCCCACGAACACCCGACCCAGGCGCTGCTCGACGCGCTGACCATCCGCCGCCGCCTTGGCCGCATCGAAGGGCTCACGGTCGCCATCTGCGGCGACATCCTGCACAGCCGGGTAGCCCGCTCCAACATTCTGCTGCTCTCCACGCTTGGCGCGCGCGTCCGGCTGATCGCCCCCCCGACTCTTCTGCCGCGCGGCGTCGAACGCTTCGGCTGCGGCATTTTCACGGACATGCGCGAGGGCCTCAAAGACTGCGACATCGTGATGATGCTGCGCTTGCAACTGGAGCGCATGACCGGCGGCTCCTACGTACCCTCCCAACGTGAATATTTTCATTATTACGGCCTCGATTATGAAAAGCTTGCCTGCGCCAAACCCGGCGCGCTGGTTATGCATCCCGGCCCGATGAACCGGGGCGTGGAGATCGACAGCGCGGTCGCCGACGATGTGGGGCGCAGCCTCATTCAGGAACAGGTGGAAATGGGCGTCGCTGTGCGCATGGCCGTGCTCGACGCGCTGTCCCGCAACCTCCCCAATGAAGCAGAAGCACCGGCGGGGAAAGCGTCACGATGAGCAGAACCGCCTATCTCAATGCCCGCCTGCTCGATCCCGCCAGCGGCCTCGACGTAAAGGGTGATCTGCTGGTCGCGGATGGTCTCATTGCCGATCTCGGCCCGAACCTCTTCCATGGCGGCGTGCCCGATGGCGTCGAGACCGTCGATTGCAACGGCAAGCTGCTCTGTCCCGGCCTTGTCGATATGCGCGTCTTCACCGGCGAACCGGGGTCGGAATATCGCGAGACGCTGGCGACCGCCAGCCAGTCGGCGGCGGCAGGCGGCGTCACCTCGTTTCTCGTCATGCCCAACAGCGATCCGGTCATCGATAACGTCGCGCTGGTTGATTTCATCCTGCGCCGGGCCCGCGACACCGCCATCGTGAACGTCTATCCGACCGCTGCCCTCACCGTCGGCCTTGAAGGCCGACAGATGACAGAAATCGGCCTGATGAAGGAAGCGGGCGCGCTCGCCTTCACCGATGGCAATCATGCCGTTAAAAATGCGCTGGTCATGCGTCGGGCCATGGCCTACAGCCGCCTTTTCGACGCCCTCATCATTCAGCACGCTGAGGAGCCCGATCTGGCGGCGGGCGGTGCGATGAATGAAAGCGAGCTTGCAAGCCGCCTGGGCCTGCCCGGCATCAGCGCCATCGCCGAAGTCATCATGATCGAGCGCGACCTGCGCCTCGTCGAGCTCACCGGCGCGCGCTATCACGTCGCGCAGGTTTCCTGCGCCGCTTCCGTCGAGCTGATCCGGCAGGCCAAGGCGCGCGGCCTCAAGGTCACCTGCGGCGTCTCCGCTCCGCACCTCGCGCTCAACGAGAACGACATCGGCACCTACCGCACCTTCCTCAAGCTCTCGCCGCCCCTGCGCCATGAGGATGACCGCCTCGCCCTGATCGAGGGCCTGAAGGACGGCACCATCGACGTCATCGTCTCGGGCCATGATCCGCAAGATCCCGAAACCAAGCGCCGCCCCTTCGCGGAGGCCGCCTTCGGTGCGGTCGGCCTTGAAACCCTGCTGCCGGTTTCGCTCCGCCTTCATCACAATGGGCAGGTGCCGCTGACCCGCCTGATCGGGGCCATGAGCTTCGTACCCGCCGATCTCGCCGGTCTCAAAACCGGCCGCCTTGCAACTGGTCTCCCCGCCGATCTCATCCTGGTCGACATCGACAAGCCATGGCTGCTCGACGCCGCGAAACTCCGCTCACGCTCGAAAAATTCCCCCTTCGACGAAACCCGTCTTGAAGGCCGCATCCTGCGCACCATTGTCGCCGGACGGACCGTTTTCACGCTCGCCCCGGGAGCCTGAAGCCATGATCGAAACGCTGCACTGGCATGAAAGCGGCTTCTGGCTCATAGCCGCCGCCCTGATCGGCTATCTGCTGGGCTCGATCCCCTTCGGCCTGATTCTCACTCGCGTAGCGGGCCTTGGCGATCTGCGCGAGATCGGCTCCGGCAATATCGGCGCGACCAACGCGCTGCGCACCGGCAACAAATGGGTTGCGCTCGCCACCTTCGCCTGCGATGCAGCGAAGGGCGCCCTCGCCATCCTGATTGCTGGGCACATCGGCCCCTCAACCGGCGCCATGGCCGTCACGGCGGCGCTCGGGGCTTTTCTCGGCCATGTCTATCCGGTCTGGCTCGGCTTCAAGGGCGGCAAGGGCATTTCGACCTTCATCGGCATCCTGCTCACGCTCTATTGGCCCGTCGGACTCATTTTCTGCGCCACATGGCTCATCATCGCTCTGGTCACGCGCTACTCGTCCCTGTCCGCCCTTCTTGCCGCCCTGCTGACCCCGGTCTGGCTCGCCCTGCTGGGCAAGCCCTCGCTCGCCGGCGTCATCTCCATCCTCGTGGTGCTGATCTATTTCGCCCATCGCGAGAATATCGGCCGCCTGGTCCAGGGCACGGAAAGCAAAATCGGCGGCAGCAAGAAGTAACAGGTTCACTCCGCCCGGAAATCGAACACCAGTACGCCATCCGTGCCATTCTCAAGAAGAGGGCCGACAAATTTCTTGAAGGCCGCATGTGCTGCGTCCATATAGAAAGGGTCGGTCACAACCGGAGCTCCCACGTAGAAGTTCCGGTCGCCCTCGGATTTAAATGTAACGATGAAGGCCTGCTCGAAGCCATGGGCCACGCGCTCGCCACTCATCTGGGCGCCCGTTTCAATTGCCTTGATATAGGGAACCCCGCTACGCCGGGCCTGGTCCTTGAGGGCGAGAAAGCGCTTGGTTACCTCTTCTTTCCGGGCACCACTCACCTCTGCCGCATATCTGAACAGCACCACATGTTTGATCGTACTCGGCTTATAGTCAGGTGCTGTAAATGTCTCCACCCCGACCCTGGCCAGTTCAACGGAAAGTACGACAGGTGCGCGCCCGGACGGGCTTCTTAAACTGGCATATGCTGGCGATTTCGCAATGAAGTATACTCCAGCCACAAAAACAGCAAACAACAGATAAGTAGCCGCCATAATGGCAGAAACTACAATCCATATCTTTTTCATAATGGTTCTTTCTTCTAATGGTTCTTTCTTCGTGCCGGCCCTTTCCGGAAGAGACAAGGGTCGGCGTGAAATATGTTCAGCAATAATCAGGAATAAAATGTTGCCTGAAGCCGGTCGCGATGCCTCGAAATGGAGGCCAATGACATATGACAAGGCATCTGTGGACTGTGAAGAGCAATCAGAGGCTGGAATGCTTCAGAATGCCTCAGTATGAGATATGATGGACATGGTTGTGTCCCAGTTCGAAACAATCGGGTCTCCCCTGATGAAACGGGCAATGCAGGTGTAATTCCAATCGACGTTGGCAAACTGGCGTTGCAATATGGCCTGAACAAATCGAGAGGCGCGCCATGCACCGTCAGGCTTTACCCCGCGTTGTTGCGTCCCTCCCTTCATCCGAACGCCTTGCCCGACTGCGCCTTGCAAGGTCAGAGAATGTCGGTCCCGTCACCTTCGCCGATCTGATCAATCATTGCGGCAGCGCGGAGCTGGCGCTGGAGGTTCTGCCCTCGCTTGCGGCGCGCGGTGGCCGCCAGAAGGCGATCCGCATCGCCAGCGCCGCCTCGGCCCGGGCGGAGATGGAGGCCATCCATGCCTTTGGCGCCACACTACTGATCCTGGGCGATCCTTCCTATCCACGCGCGCTGGCCAGCGCCGAACCGCCACCGCCGGTTCTCTGCGTCAAGGGTCATCTCCATCTGCTGGACCGCCCCTGCGTTGCGCTGGTCGGTGCGCGCAATGCCTCCGCCTCGGGGGTAAAGCTGGCGGCGATGCTGGCGCAGGGACTGGGCGAGAAAGGCTTCACCGTGGTTTCAGGCCTTGCTCGCGGCATCGACGCCGCCGCTCATCGAGGTTCGCTCGCCCATGGCACCGTGGCGGTGATCGCCGGGGGGCTCGACAGCATCTATCCCGAGGAACATGCGGACCTCCAGCATGACATCGCCACGCGAGGCCTGCTGGTGAGCGAAATGCCGCTCGGCACCCAACCCCTCGCCCGATATTTCCCCCGCCGCAACAGGGTCATTTCCGGCCTTTCCGCGGGGGTCGTGGTGGTCGAGGCCGCCTTGCGGTCCGGCTCGCTGATCACCGCGCGCTTTGCCCTTGAGCAGAACCGGGACGTATTGGCCGTGCCGGGCTCCCCGCTCGATCCCCGCTGCCGGGGTTCCAACCGGCTGATCCGGGAAGGGGCCGCTCTGGTCGAAACCGTCGATGATATTGTTCAGGCCCTAGGCGGCGGCCTGCGCCTGCCCCTCTCCGAGCCGGAACCTGCAGCCTTCCGTCCCGAAAGACGGCCCGCCACCATGCCCGGCGAGGCCGAGCGCCGCACCGTGCTCGAACGTCTGGGGCCAACCCCGGTCGACATCGACGAGATCATCCGCCAGACCGGCCTGCCCGTCGCCACTGTAAGAATTGTGCTGGTGGAACTGGATCTTGCAGGCAGACTGGTACGCGAACCCGGGCAACTCGTCTCGCTTGCGGATGTCGCCCCGGAGACGCCCCTTGTCACAGGCTGAATCCAGGCCCATTTGACAGCCCCCGGGCTTTTCCCCATGTTCTGCCCGGTCGGTGAAGGTGGAAGTAATGCGCCTTCAATCTGGTTCTGGCACATTTTCAAGGCAAGATTGGTCGTTTAATGGATGTCGTAGTTGTTGAATCGCCCGCCAAGGCGAAGACCATCAACAAATATCTGGGCAAGGACTACACCGTCCTTGCGTCCTACGGCCATGTCCGGGACCTGCCCTCCAAGGATGGCTCGGTCCAGCCGGACGAAGATTTCCTGATGAGCTGGGACACCGACGCCAAATCCCAGAAGCGCCTCAATGACATAGCATCCGCCCTCAAGGGCGCCGACCGCCTGATCCTCGCAACAGA